>NZ_JBEAHA010000045.1:0-83703 GCF_040061975.1 Klebsiella sp. GG_Kp146 | reverse complement strand
ACCTGCCTGTCACGCAGGGGGTCGCGGGTTCGAGTCCCGTCCGTTCCGCCACTTATTTAACATTAAGCCTGCTCAGATAGCAGGCTTAGTGGTAAGAAAAATTTAGGGGCGTAGTTCAATTGGTAGAGCACCGGTCTCCAAAACCGGGTGTTGGGAGTTCGAGTCTCTCCGCCCCTGCCATTTATAAGAATCCTTTGCTCAGGCAAAGGATTTTTTTTATCTCTACTCTCCATCTGCAATATCCCTGTTCAAAATACCTTGCTTCTCTCCGTCCATGGAGAGTACCGCTTATTCCAGGATAGGGCTTTTCAGGATCTCGTGGATCTGCGCCTGCTTATCGCTATTTTGTAACCAGATCGCATAGAGTGGGCGGGAAAGCGTAGCGCTGTCCATGACCGTATGTAACCCATGCTTCTCTTTGGCCCAGCGAACAGGTAGCCAACAGCAGCCGTTCAGGCGTGATAATTGCTGGTAGATCAATTCAGCTGAAGAGGTCGTGAGCAGCGGAACATCATCGCTTCCTATCAGACCCACTTCGTTTTGCTGAAAATCAGGCCCCCATTCAAGGCGCAAGTAATTCAATTCATTTCTGTTTTTTGCAGGCGATGCGCAATACAAGGCAAGGGTAAAATTACCCAACAGCTGGCTGCTTAATTCATCCATCTTCGGCGATTCGGTGGTGATCAGCAGATCCAACTGGCGTTCATGAAGCTGTTTAACCAGCGACTGCCGCTGTGCGATACGCGCTTCAAACTGGAGATTGTAAGGTGCGCTGTAGAGGGTGCCGAGCCAGCCGTTAAGCATGCATTCCCACAGCGAGGCGCTGGCTCCGATGGAGAATTCATTATGTCGCGAAGAGTGTGCGACCTCCTTGCGCGCAGCCTGCCAGGTATTCATTAACGTTTCGGCGTAAGGCAGGAGCTTTTCTCCGGCCGTCGTCAGGCGAATGTTATTACGATGTCGGGTGAACAGGTTCACACCAAGTTGATTTTCCAGCTGACGAATACGAAAGCTGACCGCTGACTGCGTCAGGTAAAGCGCCTCTGCTGCTCGCCCAAAGTGACGAGTTCTGCTCACTTCCAGGAAAGTCTTGAGCAATTCCGTATCCACACCGTTCTCCACAAAATTATTTGTCGTGATGATTTAAATGTTTTGTTTGACGCTCTGTCAAGCGTAACTAATACTCCGCGCCATAAATAGCTCGGCCAAAGAATCAGGAGCGTGTAGGATGGCGGAAAGCTTTACGACGACTAATCGTTTTTTCGACAATAAAAATTATCCACGCGGGTTCTCCCGTCACGGTGATTTCACCATCAAAGAGGCGCAACTGCTGGAACGTCATGGTTATGCCTTTAACGAACTGGAACTGGGTAAACGCGAACCTGTTACCGATGATGAAAAACAGTTTGTCTCGGTGTGCCGTGGTGAGCGTGAGCCGGTAACGGAAGCAGAACGCGTATGGATTAAGTATATGGCGCGCATCAAGCGGCCGAAGCGTTTCCATACCCTTTCCGGCGGCAAACCGCAGATGGAAGGCGCTGACGATTACACCGAAAGCGATGACTAAGAAAAAAGGGCGTAAGCCCTTTTTTTACGCCATCATTTTCTGCAGATGGTTTAGCATCCGGTCTATCGCCCGATAGCTGAGCGCCTCCTGCAAATGACGGCGTTCAATCTCTTCAGCCTCTGCCAGATCGGCAATGGTTCTCGCCACCTTTAACAGACGCTGCCAGGCTCGAATAGAGAGCCCCAACTGCGTTAGCGTCTGTTCCAGCCAGACAGCGTCCTCCCGCCGTAAGTGGCAGCAGCTCTTCATTTCACGATTCTCAAGATGAGCATTGAGCTTATTTTGCCTGAGCATTTGCCGTTCGCGCGCCGCCAGCACCCGCTGCCGGACCGTTGCGCTAGACTCTTCGCCCTGCGTGCCCTGGCTCAGTATCCCTGGCGGCGGCAGCGGGATCTCTAAGGAGAGATCGAAGCGGTCAAGGAAGGGGCCTGACAGACGTCCCAGATAACGTAATGTCTGCTCAGGCGATGTACGATTATGTTTGCCCTGATAATGCCCTGTCGGGCTTGGGTTCATCGCCGCGATAAGCTGAAAGCGCGCCGGATAGTCAATTTTGGCGCGCGAGCGTGATATGTGGATCTTGCCTGACTCAATGGGTTCGCGCAGCGCATCCAGTACACGCCGCTCAAACTCAGGCAGTTCATCAAGAAACAGCACGCCATTATGGGCCAGGGAAATCTCACCGGGGACCGGTATTGAGCCGCCGCCCACCATCGCTGCCAGCGAGGCGCTATGGTGAGGCGCGCGAAACGGCCTCTGACGCCACCGGGTCTTCGCGGTATGCAGATTGACCAGGCTCTGAATGGCGGTGCTCTCCAGTGCTTCCTGATTGCTTAATGGCGGCAGGAGACCGGGTAGCCGGCTGGCAAGCATGGTTTTCCCGGTGCCGGGCGGGCCTATCAGGAGCAGGTTGTGACCCCCGGCGGCCACAATCTCCAGCGCTCGTTTTCCCTGCTGCTGGCCGATAACATCGCGCAAATCTTCGCCGCGTTCATCAACAATGGGTGCCTCGGCAAGAGGCGGTGAAAGCGATGTCTGCCCCGCGAGAAAAGCGCACACCTCCTGCAGATGGTCGGCGACCAGGCAATCGCTGCCGCCGATCAGGCCGACCTCAGCCGCATTATCAGCGGAGACGACGATACGCCGGCCGGCTTTGATGGCCTCCATTGCGCTGGGGATCGCCCCTGGAACGCCACGTAACCCACCTGTGAGGGCGAGTTCGCCCACAAACTCATAGTGATTCAGTCGCGTCGTATTGAGCTGCTCTGAGGCGACGAGAAGCGCGAGAGCGATAGGCAGATCGTATCGTCCGCCCTCTTTAGGTAGATCCGCTGGCGCCAGGTTAATGGTTATTTTCTTCGCAGGGAAAGCGTAGCCGCTGTTGATCAGGGCGCTACGGACCCGGTCACGGGCCTCTTTCACGGTAGTCTCCGGCAGTCCGACCATAGTCAGGCCGGGCAGACCGTTGCTGAGATGAACCTCGACAGTAATCAATGGCGCTTCGATACCGAGCGCCGCGCGAGTATAGACGATGGCGAGCGACATAAAACCTCCTGTACCAGGCAGGATTATGGCTGACCTGTGGTAAAACGGGAGCGGTAATAGTGAGAATTTAGGACCATAAATCCATACTTTTCGCGCTATATCGTTACATTTAGCCGAAAATGGAATTTCGCTCGCAAAAGAGAGTGGCGTGGGAAAGGCACGCGCAAAAGCGCGCGTCAGGCGAGAGAAAACTGAATTTTTTTCATTTCTCATTTTTTTCATATAAAACAATTATTTTTGTCGAAACTGTTAGGCTGCTCAGCAACGGAGATATAAAAAAATCTTGTGTTTTATGTGATGTCTGTGGTACCTCTTTAGGTATTCCTTCGAACAAGAAGCCAGAAAGTACAGAAAATGACAGCCCTTCTACGAGTGATTAGCCTGGTCGTGATTAGCGTGGTGGTGATTATTATCCCACCGTGCGGGGCTGCACTTGGACGAGGAAAGGCTTAAGAATCAAGCCTTAACGAACTAAGACCCCCGCACCGAAAGGTCCGGGGGTTTTTTTATAACTGAAATAACCTAAGCGAGGAGCAGATGATGACTTTTAGCATAAAATTCTGTTTCTCCCGATTTATGGCGGGGAACTAACTATGAATGGCGCGCAGTGGGTGGTACATGCTTTGCGGACACAGGGGGTCGACACCGTTTTTGGCTATCCGGGTGGCGCAATTATGCCGGTTTACGATGCACTGTATGACGGCGGCGTGGAGCACCTGCTGTGCCGGCATGAGCAAGGGGCAGCCATGGCGGCCATTGGTTATGCGCGAGCAACCGGTAAAACCGGAGTGTGTATCGCCACCTCCGGCCCGGGCGCGACCAATCTGATCACCGGCCTGGCGGACGCTTTGCTTGACTCCATCCCCATTGTCGCCATCACCGGCCAGGTGGCCGCGCCCTTCATCGGCACGGATGCGTTTCAGGAAGTAGACGTTCTCGGTTTGTCACTGGCCTGTACTAAGCACAGTTTCCTCGTGCAGTCTCTGGACGAGCTGCCGCGGGTCATTGCTGAAGCTTTCCAGGTGGCAAACTCAGGCCGTCCAGGCCCGGTGCTGGTTGATATCCCTAAGGATATTCAGATGGCGCAGGGCGATCTCGATCCCCATTTCTCTACGGTCGCCGATGAGATGGCATTTCCGCAGGCGGAAGTGGCTCAGGCTCTGCAGATGCTGGCCCAATCGCAGCAACCGATGCTGTATGTTGGCGGCGGGGTCGGCATGGCGCAGGCGGTACCGGCGCTGCGTGAATTCCTCGCCGTAACCCGGATGCCGGCGACCTGCACTCTGAAAGGGCTGGGCGTGGTGGACGCCGATTACCCGTATTATCTCGGCATGCTGGGAATGCACGGCACCAAGGCGGCCAACCTGGCGGTACAGGAGTGCGATCTGCTGATCGCCGTCGGCGCGCGCTTTGACGATCGCGTGACCGGCAAGCTCAATACCTTCGCGCCGCATGCCAAAGTGATCCATATGGACATCGATCCGGCGGAGCTGAACAAGCTGCGCCAGGCGCACATCGGTCTGACCGGCGACCTGAACCGCTTGCTGCCGGCGCTGCAGCAGCCGTTAGCTATCGATGGCTGGCGCGAGCGGAGTGCCGCGCTGCGTGCCGATCACGCGTGGCGTTACGATCATCCCGGTGAGGCAATCTACGCGCCGCTGTTGCTGAAACAGCTTTCCGACCGCAAGCCGGCGGACAGCGTGGTGACAACCGACGTTGGCCAGCATCAGATGTGGTCGGCTCAGCATATGACCTATACCCGCCCGGAAAACTTCATCACCTCCAGCGGCTTAGGCACCATGGGCTTTGGCC
This sequence comes from Klebsiella sp. GG_Kp146, assembly GCF_040061975.1. NCBI lineage: Bacteria > Pseudomonadati > Pseudomonadota > Gammaproteobacteria > Enterobacterales > Enterobacteriaceae > Klebsiella > Klebsiella sp. GG_Kp146. Next base: position 78,779 of record NZ_JBEAHA010000045.1, on the reverse strand, counting down.
TGCCGGCCGCCGTTGGCGCCCAGGTGGCGCGCCCTAACGATACAGTGATCTGTATCTCCGGTGACGGCTCCTTCATGATGAATGTGCAGGAACTGGGCACCGTTAAACGCAAGCAGTTACCGCTGAAGATCGTATTACTCGACAACCAGCGGTTAGGGATGGTTCGACAATGGCAGCAGCTGTTTTTCCAGGAACGTTATAGCGAAACCACTCTGACTGATAACCCTGATTTCCTCACGCTGGCCAGCGCCTTCGGTATTCCTGGCCAACACATCACCCGTAAAGACCAGGTTGAAGCGGCACTCGACACCATGCTTTCGAGCCAGGGGCCATACCTGCTTCATGTCTCAATCGACGAACTTGAGAATGTCTGGCCGTTGGTGCCGCCCGGCGCCAGTAACTCTGAAATGCTGGAGAAATTATCATGATGCAACATCAGGTCGCTTTACAGGCACGTTTCAACCCGGAAACCTTAGAGCGCGTGCTGCGCGTTGTCCGCCACCGTGGTTTCCAAATCTGCGCAATGAACATGGAAACCGCGGCGGACGCACAGAACATAAATATCGAATTGACCGTTGCCAGCCCGCGGCCCGTCGAATTACTGTTTAGTCAATTAAGCAAACTGGTCGACGTTGCCTGCGTCGAGATCCAGCAACCCACATCACAACAAATCCGCGCCTGAGCGCAAAGGAAGAAAAATGACGACGAAAAAAGCTGATTACATCTGGTTCAATGGCGAGATGGTTCCGTGGGGCGAAGCGAAAGTTCATGTGATGTCCCATGCGCTGCACTATGGCACCTCGGTATTCGAAGGCATCCGTTGCTATGACTCGCACAAAGGCCCGGTGGTGTTCCGTCATCGCGAACATATGCAGCGTCTGCATGATTCAGCCAAAATTTATCGTTTCCCGGTCTCCCAGAGCGTCGACGAACTAATGGAAGCCTGCCGCGAAGTCATTCGCACCAATAATCTGACCAGCGCTTATATCCGCCCGCTGGTGTTTGTTGGCGATGTCGGCATGGGGGTAAACCCGCCTCCGGGTTACAACACTGACGTGATCATCGCGGCGTTCCCGTGGGGAGCCTACCTCGGCGCAGAAGCGCTGGAGCAGGGGATCGATGCAATGGTCTCTTCCTGGAATCGCGCGGCGCCGAACACCATCCCGACGGCGGCGAAAGCCGGCGGCAACTATCTCTCCTCGCTGCTGGTTGGCAGCGAAGCGCGTCGCCATGGCTACCAGGAGGGTATCGCCCTCGATGTTAACGGCTATATCTCGGAAGGCGCAGGCGAAAACCTGTTTGAAGTGAAGGACGGCGTGCTGTTCACCCCGCCGTTTACCTCTTCCGCGCTGCCGGGCATTACCCGCGACGCCATCATCAAGCTGGCGAAAGATCTCGGTATTGAAGTCCGCGAGCAGGTATTGTCCCGTGAATCCCTGTACCTGGCGGATGAAGTCTTCATGTCCGGCACCGCGGCGGAAATCACCCCGGTACGCAGCGTGGATGGCATCCAGGTCGGCGCAGGCCGTCGCGGTCCGGTTACCAAACGCATTCAGGAAGCCTTCTTTGGCCTCTTCACCGGTGAAACAGAAGACAAATGGGGCTGGTTGGATCCGGTAAGTAAGTAATTAAAAATGGGACGGCACGCACCGTCCCATTTAATAAACACAGATGGGAGTAAAAAGAGCATGCCTAAGTACCGTTCCGCCACCACCACACATGGCCGCAATATGGCGGGCGCCCGCGCGTTGTGGCGCGCAACCGGGATGACCGATGCCGATTTCGGCAAACCGATTATCGCCGTCGTTAACTCCTTTACCCAGTTTGTTCCCGGGCACGTGCACCTGCGCGATCTCGGCAAACTGGTTGCCGAGCAGATTGAAGCCGCCGGTGGCGTGGCCAAAGAATTCAACACCATCGCAGTGGATGATGGGATCGCCATGGGCCACGGGGGTATGCTCTATTCACTGCCATCCCGCGAGCTGATTGCCGACTCGGTGGAGTACATGGTTAACGCCCACTGTGCGGATGCGATGGTCTGTATCTCCAACTGCGACAAAATCACCCCGGGGATGTTGATGGCTTCCCTGCGCCTGAACATTCCGGTGATCTTTGTGTCCGGCGGCCCAATGGAAGCCGGGAAAACCAAGCTGTCAGATAAAATCATCAAGCTCGACCTGGTGGATGCGATGATCCAGGGGGCGGATCCGAAAGTGTCCGACGAGCAGAGTAATCAGGTGGAACGCTCCGCCTGTCCGACCTGCGGCTCCTGTTCCGGGATGTTTACCGCCAACTCCATGAACTGCCTGACCGAAGCGCTGGGCCTGTCGCAGCCGGGTAACGGCTCTCTGCTGGCGACCCACGCCGATCGTAAGGAGCTGTTCCTTAACGCCGGGAAACGTATCGTTGAGCTGACCAAACGCTATTACGAGCAGGATGACGCTTCCGCGCTGCCGCGCAATATCGCCAGCAAGGCGGCCTTTGAGAACGCCATGACGCTGGATATCGCCATGGGCGGTTCCACCAACACCGTTCTGCACCTGCTGGCGGCGGCGCAGGAAGCTGAAATCGATTTCACCATGAGCGATATCGATAAGCTCTCCCGCAAAGTGCCGCAGCTGTGTAAGGTGGCGCCGAGCACGCAGAAATACCATATGGAAGATGTGCATCGCGCCGGCGGCGTGCTGGGCATTCTGGGCGAGCTGGACCGCGCCGGGCTGCTGAATCGCGAGGTTAAAAACGTCCTCGGCCTGACGCTGCCGCAGACCCTGGAACAGTACGATGTGATGGTGACTCAGGACGATGCGGTGAAAAAGATGTTCCGCGCCGGCCCGGCGGGCATCCGTACCACCCAGGCGTTCTCGCAAGACTGCCGCTGGGATACGCTGGATGACGATCGCGCCGAAGGCTGTATCCGTTCTCTGGAACACGCTTACAGCAAGGACGGCGGCCTGGCGGTGCTGTACGGCAATTTCGCGGAAAACGGTTGTATCGTGAAAACCGCCGGCGTGGACGACAGCATCCTGAAATTTACCGGTCCGGCGAAAGTATATGAGAGCCAGGATGATGCGGTTGAGGCCATCCTCGGCGGCAAAGTCGTTGAAGGCGACGTCGTGGTGATCCGCTACGAAGGGCCGAAAGGCGGGCCGGGGATGCAGGAGATGCTTTACCCCACCAGCTTCCTGAAGTCGATGGGGCTGGGCAAAGCCTGCGCGCTGATCACCGATGGCCGTTTCTCCGGCGGCACCTCAGGGCTCTCTATCGGTCATGTCTCACCGGAAGCGGCGAGCGGCGGCAACATTGCGCTCATTGAAGATGGCGACATGATCGCGATTGATATTCCGAACCGCAGCATCCAGCTGCAGCTGAGCGATGCGGAAATTGCGGCGCGTCGTGAAGCCCAGGAAGCGCGTGGCGACCAGGCGTGGACGCCGAAGCATCGCCAGCGTCAGGTCTCCTTTGCCCTTCGCGCCTACGCCAGCCTGGCGACCAGCGCTGACAAAGGCGCGGTTCGCGATAAATCGAAACTGGGTGGCTAATCATGGCGGATTCACAACCCCTCTCCGGCGCCCCCGAGGGCGCCGAATACCTGAGAGCAGTGCTGCGCGCGCCGGTTTATGAAGCGGTGCAGAAAACGCCGCTGCAAAAAATGGACAAACTCTCTTCTCGCCTGGATAACGTTATTCTGGTGAAGCGCGAAGATCGCCAACCGGTACACAGCTTTAAGCTGCGCGGCGCCTACGCGATGATGTCCAGCCTGACCGCGGAACAGAAATCCCACGGGGTGATCACCGCCTCGGCGGGCAATCATGCCCAGGGCGTGGCGTTCTCCGCATCGCGGCTGGGCGTTAAGGCGCTGATCGTGATGCCGGTAGCGACCGCCGACATCAAAGTGGATGCCGTTCGCGGCTTTGGCGGCGAAGTGTTGCTGCATGGCGCCAATTTTGACGAAGCGAAGGCGAGAGCGATTGAGCTGGCGCAGCAGCAGGGCTTTACCTGGGTGCCGCCGTTCGATCACCCGATGGTCATCGCCGGTCAGGGAACCCTGGCGCTGGAGCTGCTGCAGCAGGATGCCCACATCGACCGCGTGTTCGTCCCGGTGGGCGGCGGCGGCCTGGCGGCAGGCGTGGCGGTGTTGATCAAGCAACTGATGCCGCAGATTAAAGTGATAGCGGTGGAAGCGGAAGATTCGGCCTGCCTGAAGGCGGCGCTGGATGCCGGTCATCCGGTGGATCTGCCGCGTGTCGGCTTGTTTGCCGAAGGCGTGGCGGTCAAACGCATCGGCGATGAAACCTTCCGTCTGTGCCAGGAGTATCTGGACGACATCATCACCGTCGACAGCGACGCTATTTGCGCGGCGATGAAGGATTTGTTCGAAGATGTGCGGGCGGTGGCAGAGCCTTCCGGCGCCCTGGCGCTGGCGGGGATGAAGAAATATGTCGCCCAGCACAATATTCGCGGCGAGCGACTGGCTCACATTCTGTCCGGGGCCAACGTCAACTTCCACGGTCTGCGCTACGTGTCTGAACGCTGCGAGCTCGGGGAACAGCGCGAAGCGCTGCTGGCGGTGACGATCCCGGAAGAGAAAGGCAGCTTTCTGAAGTTTTGCCAGCTGCTGGGGGGGCGTTCGGTGACCGAGTTCAACTACCGCTTTGCCGATGCCAAAGACGCTTGCATCTTTGTGGGGGTGCGTCTGAGTCGTGGGCTGGAGGAGCGGAAAGAGATCCTCCAGTTACTGAACGATGGCGGCTACAGCGTCGTTGACCTTTCCGATGACGAAATGGCCAAGCTCCATGTGCGCTATATGGTTGGCGGCCGACCGTCCAAAGCGCTGCAGGAGCGGCTGTTCAGCTTCGAATTTCCAGAGTCCCCGGGGGCGCTGCTGAAGTTCCTGCACACCCTTGGCACCCACTGGAATATTTCGCTGTTCCACTACCGTAGCCACGGCACCGACTATGGTCGGGTTTTGGCGGCCTTCGAGCTGGGCGAGCACGAGCCGGACTTTGAAACTCGTCTCAATGAGCTGGGCTATGAGTGTCACGATGAGACCCATAACCCGGCATTCCGCTTTTTCCTCGCGGGCTAGTGGTTCGGCAGGATTTTCCAGAAAGCATCAATAAGCGGCTCATGCAGCCGCTTTTTTTGTGCGCAAACGCCGAGCTCGAACGGGGTTTGCTCATCGCTGCGCTCCAGAATCATCACCCTGTTGCGTACCGGCTCCGGACTGTTCTCCAGCACCACCTCCGGCAGCAGCGCCACGCCGCATCCCAGGGCGACCATCGACACCATCGCTTCGTGGCCCCCGACGGTGGCGTAGATCGACGGATTGCTGATTTTATGCCGTCGAAACCACAGCTCGATGCGTCGACGTACCGGCCCCTGATCAGCCATGATAAACGGCACTGTCGACCAGTCCGGACGCTCGACGGTCACCTGGTTGCGCACCGGGCAGGGAAGGGCCGGGGCAATTAACACCACGGCGAGGTTCTCCAGCATCGAAAACGCCACCGACCCTGGCAGGGTCTCCGGTTTACCGGCAATCGCCAGGTCGGCTTCGCCGGTGACCACCTTCTCCATGGCGTCGGCGGCGTCGCCGGTCGACAGCTTGATCTCTACCGAGGGATGCGCGGCGCGAAAGCGGTCGAGGATCGGCGGCAGATGGCTATAGGCGGCGGTGACAGAGCAGAAGATGTGAAGCTCGCCGGAGAGCGAAGGGCCCTGCTGATCGATGGCGTGGCGAAGCTGCTGATACTGCAGTAAAGTCTGCTGGGCAAAGGTGCGTAACTCTTCCCCGGCTTCGGTCAGGGTCACCGTGCGATTATCTCGCACGAACAGCGGCTGGCCGAGGTCCTCTTCCAGGCGCTGGATCTGGCGCGAAAGCGTCGACGGGCTGACGTGCATGGCCCGCGCGCTGCGGCCAAAATGGCGGCTTTCCGCCAGATGCAGAAAGGTTTTCAGATCGCGTAAATCCACGGCGCGTACTCCCCGGTTTTGTATTTCATAAAATGCAACGTGACGTTGTGAATATATCAATTTCCGCAATAAAATTCCTGTCATATAGTAAGTTCATTCTCGCAAAAGCGAACCGAACAATAAGCACGACACAACATCACGGAGTTACAGACATGGCTAACTACTTTAATACACTGAACCTGCGCCAGCAGCTGGCACAGCTGGGCAAATGCCGCTTTATGGCGCGCGACGAATTCGCCGATGGCGCAAGCTACCTTCAGGGTAAAAAAGTGGTCATCGTCGGCTGCGGCGCGCAGGGTCTGAACCAGGGTCTGAACATGCGTGACTCCGGCCTGGATATCTCCTATGCGCTGCGCAAAGAAGCGATCGCCGAGAAGCGCGCCTCCTGGCGTAAAGCGACCGAAAACGGTTTTAAAGTCGGCACTTATGAAGAGCTGATCCCACAGGCGGACCTGGTGGTTAACCTGACCCCGGACAAACAGCACTCTGACGTTGTGCGCTCCGTACAGCCGCTGATGAAAGACGGCGCGGCGCTGGGCTACTCCCACGGCTTCAACATCGTGGAAGTGGGCGAGCAGATCCGTAAAGACATCACCGTGGTGATGGTGGCGCCGAAGTGCCCGGGTACCGAAGTGCGTGAAGAGTACAAACGCGGTTTCGGCGTACCGACGCTTATCGCGGTACACCCGGAAAACGACCCGAAAGGCGAAGGCATGGCCATTGCGAAAGCATGGGCAGCGGCGACCGGCGGCCACCGTGCGGGTGTCCTGGAATCTTCCTTCGTGGCAGAAGTGAAATCTGACCTGATGGGCGAGCAGACCATCCTCTGCGGCATGCTGCAGGCGGGTTCTCTGCTGTGCTTCGACAAGCTGGTGGCGGAAGGTACCGACCCGGCGTATGCAGAAAAACTGATTCAGTTCGGCTGGGAAACCATCACCGAAGCGCTGAAGCAGGGCGGCATCACCCTGATGATGGATCGCCTCTCTAACCCGGCGAAACTGCGCGCTTATGCGCTCTCCGAGCAGCTGAAAGAGATTATGGCGCCGCTGTTCCAGAAACACATGGACGACATCATTTCCGGCGAATTCTCCTCCGGTATGATGGCGGACTGGGCGAACGACGATAAGAAACTGCTGACCTGGCGTGAAGAGACGGGTAAAACCGCGTTCGAAACCGCGCCGCAGTATGAAGGTAAAATCGGCGAGCAGGAGTACTTCGATAAAGGCGTTCTGATGATCGCGATGGTGAAAGCAGGCGTTGAGCTGGCGTTCGAAACCATGGTCGATTCCGGCATCATCGAAGAGTCCGCTTACTACGAATCACTGCACGAGCTGCCGCTGATCGCCAACACCATCGCCCGTAAGCGTCTGTACGAGATGAACGTGGTTATCTCCGATACCGCTGAATATGGTAACTACCTGTTCTCTTACGCTTGCGTACCGCTGCTGAAAGAGTTCATGACCACCCTGCAGACTGGCGACCTGGGTACGGCGATTGCCGAAGGCGCGGTAGACAACGCCCAGCTGCGTGATGTCAACGAAGCCATCCGCAGCCACCAGATCGAGAAAGTGGGTCACAAACTGCGTGGCTATATGACCGATATGAAGCGTATTGCGGTTGCCGGCTAATTCCTCGCCGTCTTTCGACTGGCCGATGCGTTGGCTACGGTACGTACACCCCAGTCACATAGTAATCTATGTTCCTGGGGATGTACTTCCTGGCCGCCTTCCGGCAAGCCGAAATCCATAGAAGAATGAATTTGTTTAGTAGGCCTGATAAGCGAAGCGCCATCAGGCAAAAACCCGGAGATTAAGATCCCCGGGTTTTTTTATTATTTCCGGTACAGGACTTTGATGATGTGGTAGCCGAACTGGGTATGCAGCGGTCCGGTTGGCTCCAGCACCGGGCAGGAGAAGACTACTTTATCGAACGCCGGGACCATCTGGCCCTGGCGGAATTCACCTAAATCACCGCCGCGTTTGCCTGATGGGCAAATAGAGTGTTTCTTTGCCAGCTTACCGAAGTCGGCGCCGTTTTTAATCTGCTCCAGAAGATCCAGAGCCAGTTTCTCTTCTTTAACAAGAATATGCAGTGCTGCTGCTGTTTTTGCCATGATCGTGCCTTGAATAGGTTGAGATAAATCGGGGCGCAATATACCACGCGTCAGCGGCGATAAAGCACCTTAATGATATGGTAGCCAAACTTGGTTTTTACCGGACCGTAGGGCTTGAGAAGCGGGCAGCTAAAGACCGCCTGATCGAATGGGCCGACCATCGCGCCTTGCTGAAACTCGCCCAGGTCGCCGCCGTTGCGCCCCGACGGACATTGGGAATAGCGCTTCGCCAGATGATCGAAGCTGACGCCCCGCTCCAGTTTGGCGAGGATCTCCTGGGCCAGTTTTTCTTCTTTGACCAGGATATGCAGGGCTGCTGCGGTCTTTTTCATGGTTCTGCTCTATGGGTTAATCGCGATTTCTTCACTTTACCATCAGTCGGTAAATCTCGGCTCCGCTTTCTGCTACAATCCCCACCCCGTTCGAAGATTGAGCAAGACTCCCATGCGTTTAAACCCTGGCCAACAACAAGCCGTCGAATTTGTAACCGGACCGTGCCTGGTGCTGGCGGGCGCCGGCTCCGGTAAGACCCGCGTGATCACCAATAAAATCGCCCACTTGATCCGCGGCTGCGGCTATCAGGCGCGCCATATCGCGGCCGTGACCTTTACCAACAAAGCCGCGCGCGAGATGAAAGAGCGCGTTGGGCAAACGCTGGGGCGCAAAGAGGCGCGCGGGCTGATGATTTCCACCTTCCACACCCTGGGGCTGGATATCATCAAGCGGGAATATGCCGCGCTGGGCATGAAGTCTAACTTCTCCTTATTCGACGATACCGACCAGGTGGCGTTGCTCAAGGAGCTGACCGAAGGGTTGATCGAAGATGACAAAGTGGTGCTCCAGCAGTTGATCTCGACGATCTCCAACTGGAAAAACGATCTGAAAACCCCGGCCCAGGCCGCCGCGGGAGCGAAAGGCGAACGGGACCGCATCTTCGCCCACTGCTATGGACTGTACGATGCGCATATGAAGGCCTGCAATGTCCTCGATTTTGACGATCTGATCCTGCTGCCGACGCTGCTGCTGCAGCGCAACGAGGAGGTGCGCGAACGCTGGCAGAATAAGATCCGCTACCTGCTGGTGGATGAGTATCAGGATACCAACACCAGCCAGTATGAGCTGGTGAAGCTGCTGGTGGGCCAGCGGGCGCGTTTTACCGTGGTAGGCGACGATGACCAGTCGATCTACTCGTGGCGCGGCGCGCGGCCACAGAACCTGGTGCTGCTCAGCCAGGACTTCCCGGCGCTGCAGGTTATCAAGCTTGAGCAGAACTATCGCTCCTCCGGGCGTATTCTGAAAGCCGCTAACATTCTGATCGCCAACAACCCGCACGTTTTTGAAAAGCGTCTGTTTTCCGAACTGGGATACGGCGCTGAGCTGAAAGTGCTCTCCGCCAACAATGAAGATCATGAAGCGGAGCGCGTGGCCGGGGAACTGATCGCCCACCACTTTATTAATAAAACCAATTACAAAGACTATGCGATCCTTTATCGCGGCAATCACCAGTCGCGGGTCTTTGAAAAGATGCTGATGCAGAACCGCATCCCGTACAAAATCTCCGGCGGCACGTCGTTCTTCTCGCGCCCGGAAATTAAAGATCTGCTGGCCTATCTGCGCGTGCTGACCAACCCGGACGACGACAGCGCCTTCCTGCGTATCGTCAACACGCCGAAGCGCGAGATCGGCCCCGCGACGCTGCAAAAGCTCGGTGAGTGGGCGATGGGCCGCAACAAAGGATTGTTCACCGCCAGCTTTGATATGGGTCTTAGCCAGACGCTGACCGGGCGCGGCTATGAATCACTCACCCGCTTCACCCACTGGCTGCGCGAGATCCAGCAACTGGCCGAACGCGAGCCGGTCAACGCCGTGCGCGACTTGATCCGCGGGATTGACTACGAATCCTGGTTGTATGAAACCTCGCCCAGCCCGAAAGCCGCGGAAATGCGCATGAAAAACGTCAACCAGCTGTTCACCTGGATGACCGAGATGCTGGAAGGCAGTGAAATCGATGAGCCGATGACCCTGACGCAGGTGGTCACCCGCTTTACGCTGCGCGACATGATGGAGCGCGGCGAATCGGATGAAGAGCTGGATCAGGTGCAGCTGATGACCCTCCATGCCTCAAAAGGGCTGGAGTTCCCGTATGTTTACCTGGTGGGCATGGAGGAGGGATTGCTCCCGCACCAGAGCAGCATTGATGAAGATAACGTCGATGAAGAGCGCCGGTTAGCCTACGTGGGCATCACCCGTGCGCAGAAAGAGCTGACCTTTACGCTCTGTAAGGAGCGCCGGCAGTATGGTGAGGTGGTGCGCCCGGAACCGAGCCGTTTCCTGCTCGAGCTACCCCAGGACGATCTGATTTGGGAGCAGGCGCGCAAAGTGATTACCGCTGAAGAGCGAATGCATAAAGGACAGGCTAACGTGGCGAACATTCGCGCCATGCTGGCAAAAGCTAAAGAGAAAGGATAGCGATAAGCAGGCCGGGTAAGGCGAAGCCGCCGCCCGGCAATGTTCAGCGTATTACTTCACCTCAAGCATCCAGTGCACATAGCTTTGCCACTGGCATTCCTGTTCGATCAGCTCAGCCCCAAGCGGGTGATTATCCAGCCAGTTTTCCGGTAGCGTCAGGGACAGTTTTTCATCATCGGCCACCAGATTGATGGCGGGCAGCAAATCGTCACGCCGCCGGCTGGCAAAGAGGATCGCCAGTCGCAGCAGGCGACAAAGATGTTCGGCAACCCGCGGCGGGACGGCGTTCTGCTGATGAAGCGATGAGAGGTCGATGGCGTTAGTCTGGTTAAGCAGCAGCGTCGCAATCAGCTTCTTCTGCGCTGGGGTAAAGCCGGGCAGGTCGAGATTATTGACCAGATAGGCCGCGTGCTGCGGCGCGCGCTTAAAATCCACGCTCAGGCCAATCTCATGCAACGCACAGGCGCTGAGGAGCAAATCGCGGCTCAGCGGATCCAGTTCCCAGCAGCCGTCCAGCTGGCTGAGCAGGTGGCTGGCAAGACCAGCGACGCGCTGGGCCTGTTCGGTGTCGATCATAAAACGACGCTGAATATTACGCAGAGTGCGGCTGCGGATGTCCTGTTCAACGGAGAGATGCAGCATGCCATACACCAGCCCTTCCCGTAATGCGCCGCCCGCGAGGGTCATACACTGAATATTCAGTTCGCTGAAGATAGCGATAAGGATCGCCAGCCCGCTCGGAAACACCAGCGCTCGCTCAAGGGTTAAGCCTTCGATCTCCAGCTCTTCCAGGCGTCCGCACTGGATGGCGCGCTGTTTAAGCTGCTGGAGTTTGGTCAGGGTGATCCGCTCATCCATCCCCTGCGCCATCATAATTTCCTGCAGAGCCTGAACGGTGCCGGAGGCGCCAACGCACACTTTCCATCCGTGATAGCGCAGCACATCGGCGATGGGCAGTAGCACCTCACGCGCGGCCGCCTCGGCAAGATCGAAATTCTCTTTCGTCAGGCTGCGGTCGGCGAAATAGCGTTCAAGCCAGGTCACACAGCCCATCGACAGGCTAAATAGCGAGGTCGTTTGCGCGCCGGTGCCGGTCACCAGTTCGGTGCTGGCGCCGCCGATATCGACCACCAGACGCTGATCGGCGCCGCCGGTGGTGTGGGCGACACCCTGATAAATCAAGCGCGCTTCTTCTTCACCGCTAATGACCTGTACCGGACTGCCGAGGATCTCCTGCGCTTTCGCCAGAAATTCGCCGGCATTGACGGCAAGACGCAGCGTGGCGGTGGCCACGACGCGGATTTGCGCCGGCGGAATATCCTGCAGGCGTTCGGCAAACAGGCGTAAGCACTGCCAGCCGCGCTCCATCGCTTCTGCGGAGAGCGTGTTGTCGCTATTAAGGCCGGCGGCCAGACGAACTTTGCGCTTAATGCGGCTCAGCGTCTGGATACTGCCAGCCACCTCGCGCACCACCAACATATGGAAACTGTTGGAGCCCAAATCAATGGCGGCATACAGCGAGGTGGAGCTCATGCTCTTCATCGTTCAGAAGGCTCCCTGGTCGACGGGGCGCTTGTGCCCAATCCGTGTAACTGAGCGGGTTGCCGGGGAAACGCGCCCTGGCAGATTCTGAATGATTGAGCGTATAGCATAGAGTTCTTAACCTGAACGACGACGATTGCGCGGTGGACCGCTGCGGCGCGGGCCGTTGCCTGGACGCGCACGGGTCAGGCGCAGCGGCTTAGGCAGGTCGGTCATCAGCGCGTCCGGGTTGTACTTGCTGACCGGAATTGAGTGACCAATATAGGTTTCGATAGCCGGCAGGTTCAGCGCATACTCTTCGCAGGCGAGGCTGATGGAGTGACCGCTGGCGCCAGCGCGACCGGTACGGCCAATGCGGTGAACGTAATCTTCGCAGTCGTCCGGCAGATCGTAGTTAAAGACGTGGGTCACGGCCGGAATGTGCAAGCCACGAGCGGCAACGTCAGTCGCGACCAGAATATCAAGGTCGCCGCGGGTAAATTCTTCGAGAATCCGCAGACGTTTTTTCTGCGCCACGTCGCCGGTCAGCAGACCTACGCGATGGCCGTCGGCGGCGAGATGGCCCCAGATATCTTCACAACGATGCTTGGTATTGGCGAAGACGATGGCGCGATCGGGCCACTCTTCTTCCAGCAGCGTCTGCAGCAGGCGCATTTTTTCTTCGTTGGACGGGTAGAAGAGCTCTTCTTTAATACGGTGGCCCGTTTTCTGTTCCGGCTCGACTTCAACGTACTCGGCGTTGTTCATTTGTTCGAACGCCAGTTCGCGTACGCGATAAGAAAGCGTCGCGGAGAACAGCATGTTCAGACGCTGAGTGGCCGGCGGCATGCGGCGGAACAGCCAGCGGATATCTTTAATAAAGCCGAGATCGTACATGCGATCGGCTTCGTCCAGCACGACGACCTGAATGGCGCCGAGGTTAATGTGGTTTTGCTTCGCGTAATCGATAAGACGACCGGTGGTACCGATCAGAATATCGACGCCGCTTTCCAGCACTTTCAGCTGCTTATCGTAGCCGTCGCCGCCGTAAGCCAGACCCAGCTTCAGACCGGTGGCCTGCGCCAGCGGTTCAGCGTCCGCGTGGATCTGTACCGCCAGTTCACGCGTCGGCGCCATAATCAGCGCGCGCGGCTGGTTAACCTGGCGATCGGCGATAGCCGGGTGAGAGAGAAGATAATGAAACGTCGACGTCAGGAACGCCATCGTTTTACCGGTACCGGTTTGCGCCTGCCCGGCGACATCGCGGCCTTCCAGCGTCAGCGGAAGGGCGAGGGCCTGAATAGGTGTGCAATTATGAAACCCTTTCTTTTCAAGGGCTTCAATGACTGCCGGGTGCAGGGCGAAGTCGGAAAACTTCTGTTCTGTTAAATGTGTTTTGCTCATAGTGTGGTAGAATATCAGCTAACTATTGCATTAAGAAAGCGTATCCGGTGAAATAACGTCAACCTTTCGTTGGCGGTGTACGAAATTATTCAAGGTACGTCTACGGTAACTGAACGAATCCAGGATAGCTTAGACCACTAAGCGAGCCGGGAGCGATAAATCTGCAATATGCAGTGCGCGTTCAGGTGACCCTGGCGTCAAAGGGTGGGTCCATGAGGGATCGCGCCAGTTGGCAGACCAGAGAATTGAGGTATCCTGAAGAATAGCGTGCATAACGTAGCCGCAGCGCGTCGTTGATGGCTACGACACCAACACACCAGGCTTATTCCTGTGGAGTTAAATATGAGCGATAAAATTATTCACCTGACTGACGACAGTTTTGACACGGACGTACTCAAGGCTGACGGGCTGACCCTCGTCGATTTCTGGGCAGAGTGGTGTGGTCCGTGCAAAATGATCGCCCCGATTCTGGATGAGATCGCTGAAGAGTATCAGGGCAAACTGACCGTAGCTAAGCTGAACATCGACCAGAACCCGGGCACCGCGCCGAAGTACGGCATTCGCGGCATCCCAACCCTGCTGCTGTTCAAAAACGGCGAAGTGGCGGCCACCAAAGTCGGCGCACTGTCCAAGGGTCAGCTGAAAGAGTTCCTCGACGCCAACCTGGCGTAAGCGAATTGCTGTTCCGGCGTCCAGATTCCTATTTTTTGCGGAACTCTGGACGCCCGGCTGGAGTCGTGCTAAGTTAATCCACAGACTTCGTTTTAAACATACCTTGTTTGAATCTTGTTTTACCCGAAGCATCCCGCAAAAAACGCGCGTGAAGCTATTAATTCCGGGCTTTTCACTCATTCCGTCTAGTCGTTTCAGTTCTGCGTTCTTTCCTGTGACCAGGCGACGTACAGACACGAGATGAAGGCCGTTAACAGGCATGGAAGTTCCTGCCATACCATTCACAACATTAAGTTCGAGATTTACCCCGAGTTTAAGAACCCACACCACTATGAATCTTACCGAATTAAAGAATACGCCGGTTTCTGAGCTGATTACTCTCGGCGAAAATATGGGGCTGGAAAACCTGGCTCGTATGCGTAAGCAGGATATTATTTTTGCCATCCTCAAGCAGCATTCGAAGAGTGGCGAAGATATCTTTGGCGACGGCGTACTGGAGATACTGCAGGATGGATTTGGATTCCTCCGCTCCGCAGACAGCTCCTACCTCGCCGGCCCTGACGACATCTACGTATCCCCCAGCCAAATCCGCCGTTTCAACCTCCGCACTGGTGACACCATTTCCGGTAAGATTCGTCCTCCGAAAGAGGGTGAGCGTTACTTTGCGCTGCTGAAAGTTAACGAAGTTAACTACGACAAGCCGGAAAACGCCCGTAACAAGATCCTGTTCGAGAACTTAACGCCGCTGCACGCGAATTCTCGTCTGCGTATGGAGCGTGGTAACGGTTCTACCGAAGACTTAACCGCTCGCGTACTGGATCTGGCTTCCCCGATTGGCCGCGGCCAGCGTGGTCTGATCGTCGCGCCGCCGAAAGCCGGTAAAACCATGCTGCTGCAGAACATCGCGCAGAGCATCGCTTACAACCATCCGGACTGCGTGCTGATGGTGCTGCTGATCGACGAACGTCCGGAAGAAGTGACCGAGATGCAGCGTCTGGTGAAAGGTGAAGTGGTTGCTTCCACCTTCGACGAACCGGCATCCCGTCACGTTCAGGTTGCTGAGATGGTTATCGAGAAAGCGAAACGTCTGGTTGAACACAAGAAAGACGTTATCATCCTGCTTGACTCCATTACCCGTCTGGCGCGCGCCTACAACACCGTGGTCCCGGCTTCCGGTAAAGTGCTGACCGGTGGTGTGGACGCCAACGCCCTGCACCGTCCGAAGCGTTTCTTCGGTGCGGCGCGCAACGTCGAAGAGGGCGGCAGCCTGACCATCATCGCCACGGCGCTGATCGACACCGGCTCCAAAATGGATGAAGTTATCTACGAAGAGTTTAAAGGCACCGGTAACATGGAGCTTCACCTCTCTCGTAAGATTGCCGAAAAACGCGTCTTCCCGGCTATCGATTACAACCGTTCCGGTACGCGTAAAGAAGAGCTGCTCACCACTCAGGAAGAGCTGCAGAAAATGTGGATCCTGCGCAAAATTATCCATCCGATGGGTGAGATCGACGCGATGGAGTTCCTCATTAATAAACTGGCAATGACTAAGACGAATGATGACTTCTTCGATATGATGAAGCGCTCGTAAGGTAAAAAAAGCCAAAAACGCCACGCCTTTGCGTGGCGTTTTCATTTTGGGATTTGTATGATCCAGAGACAGAGAAAGCGGGACGAAAGTTGTCGTATAATGGCGCCGGACAGCAGGCGGAGACAGCTTTAACAGACTAAAATCTATACAATAAATTTGTAATGTTCTGCTTTTCCCCTTCTGGAGTTGGGGCATCATCGCTATACTTCCCGGATTAACTATGCTGAGAGCACATGCGTTGTGAATTTACTCACTGCTATTACTGAATTAATCAGTATTTTCTTATTCACGACCCTCTTTATTTTTGTCGCGCGGAAAGTGGCAAAAAAGATTGGGTTAGTGGATAAACCAAACTATCGCAAACGGCATCAGGGGTTGATTCCGTTGGTCGGTGGTATCTCAGTTTATGCAGGCATCTGTTTCACCTTCGCCATCGCCGATTATTATATTCCTCACGCCTCGCTGTATCTGGCCTGTGCGGGGGTATTGGTGCTGGTTGGCGCGCTGGACGATCGCTTCGACATCAGCGTGAAAATTCGCGCGGTCATTCAGGCCGCGATCGCCGTGATTATGATGATGGCAGGGAATCTGCATCTGAGTAGTCTGGGCTTTATTTTTGGCTCGTGGGAGCTGGTGCTGGGGCCTTTCGGCTTCTTCCTCACTCTGTTTGCCGTCTGGGCCGCCATCAACGCGTTTAATATGGTCGATGGGATTGACGGCCTGCTCGGCGGCCTGTCATCCGTCTCCTTTGCGGCGACCGGGATCATCCTCTGGTTTGACGGTCAGTACAGCCTGGCGATGTGGTGTTTTGCGATGATCGCCGCCATTCTGCCCTATATTCTTCTTAATCTTGGCGCCCTCGGCCGCCGCTATAAAGTTTTTATGGGTGACGCCGGCAGCACCATGATTGGCTTCACCATCATCTGGATCCTGCTGGAAACCACACAAGGTAAAACGCATCCCATCAGCCCGGTCACCGCGCTGTGGATTATCGCTATCCCGTTGATGGATATGGTGGCGATTATGTATCGCCGCCTGCGTAAAGGCATGAGTCCTTTCTCACCGGACCGGCAGCATATTCATCATTTGATCATGCGCGCCGGGTTTACTTCCCGCCAGGCGTTCGTCCTGATCACCCTGGCCGCTGCCCTGCTGGCGCTGGTTGGCGTCGCGGCGGAATATACCCGCATTGTGCCGGAATGGGTGATGTTAATTCTCTTTTTGGTGGCCTTCTTCCTTTATGGCTACTGTATTAAGCGCGCCTGGAAAGTGGCGCGTCTGGTTAAGCGCATCAGACGCAGAATTCGGCGACACAGCGGCAATAATCCGAAACTAACCAAGTAAAGCTGGGGATGTGATGACTCAACCATTACCGGGAGCACAATCAGTGAACGTTGAGAACGAGCTGGATATTCGCGGGCTGTTTCGCGCTTTATGGGCAGGAAAAGGCTGGATAGTCGGCGGTGCTGTACTCTTCGCCGCTATCGTGTTGGTGTACACCTTCTTTGCTCGCCAGGAGTGGAGCGCCACGGCGATCACCGATCGGCCTACTGTCAACATGTTGGGGGGGTACTATTCCCAGCAGCAGTTCTTACGCAATCTGGATATCAAAGCCGACCTGGCCTCGGTAGATCAGCCTTCCGCCATGGATGAAGCGTATAAAGAGTTCATCATGCAGTTGGCCTCCTGGGATACCCGGCGTGATTTCTGGCTGCAAACGGACTACTACAAGCAGCGACAGTCGGGTAATGCTCGCGCCGATGCGGCGATGCTGGATGATTTAATTAACAATATCCAGTTTATGCCAGGCGATGCGGCCAAGAGCGTCAACGACAGCGTCAAACTGACCGCCGAGACCGGGCAGGATGCCAATAATTTGCTGCGCCAGTATGTGGCTTTCGCCAGCCAGCGGGCGGCCGGCCATCTTAACGACGAGCTCAAAGGCGCCTGGGCGGCGCGGACGGTACAAATGAAGGCGCAGGTGAAGCGCCAGGAAGAGGTGGCCGAGGCTATTTTCAACCGCCGGACCCACAGCGTGGAGCAAGCGCTGAAGGTCGCTCAGCAGCATAATATCTCGCGCAGCGAAACGGATGTTCCTGCCGATCAGTTGCCGGATTCAGAGCTATTTTTATTGGGCAGGCCGATGCTGCAGGCCAGACTGGAAAACCTGCAGGCCGTCGGACCGGAATATGACCTCGATTACGACCAGAATCGCGCCATGCTGAGCACGTTGAACGTCGGTCCAACGTTGGATCCGCGTTTTCAGACTTACCGGTATTTGCGAACGCCGGAAGAACCTGTAAAACGCGATAGCCCGCGCCGTGTATTTCTGATGGTGATGTGGGGGATTGTGGGTGCGCTCATCGGCGCAGGCGTGGCGTTATCGCGTCGTCGTGTCCTGTGATTGCGGCCTGTGGTGAAGGGCAAATGACCTTCATCGCCTAATCGAAGAGAATCGATGTGAAAGTACTAACTGTATTTGGCACGAGGCCGGAAGCCATCAAGATGGCTCCTCTGGTCCATGCGCTGGCAAAGGATCCTCATTTTGAGGCGAAAGTATGCGTGACCGCGCAGCATCGGGAGATGCTCGATCAGGTGTTGAAACTATTCTCCATCACCCCGGACTACGATCTCAACATCATGAAGCCGGGGCAGGGGCTCACCGAGATCACCTGCCGTATTCTTGAGGGGCTGAAGCCGGTTCTGGAGTCGTTTAAACCCGACGTGGTGCTGGTGCATGGCGATACCACCACCACGATGGCGGCGAGCCTGGCGGCGTTTTACCAGCGCATACCGGTGGGCCATGTAGAGGCGGGTCTGCGGACCGGCGATTTAAGTTCGCCGTGGCCGGAAGAGGGCAACCGTACGCTGACCGGGCATCTGGCGACGTACCATTTCGCCCCTACGGAAACCTCGCGGCAGAATCTGCTGCGGGAAAACATTGCCGACAGTCGCATCACGGTGACCGGGAATACGGTCATCGATGCCCTATTCTGGGTGCGCGATCGCGTTCTGGGCGATGAAGCGCTACGGGAGACCCTGCTGCAGCGCTATCCTTTCATTAGCCACGGTAAAAAAATGATTCTGGTTACCGGCCATCGGCGGGAAAGCTTTGGGCTCGGCTTTGAGCAGATCTGCCAGGCGCTGGCGGAGATAGCCCATACCCACCCTGAGGTGCAGATTGTCTATCCGGTTCACCTGAATCCTAACGTCAGCGAACCGGTGAACCGTATTCTCGGCCATATCGACAACGTGATGTTGATTGAACCGCAGGACTACCTACCGTTCGTCTGGTTGATGGATCGGGCCTGGCTCATCCTGACCGATTCCGGTGGTATTCAGGAAGAGGCGCCTTCCCTGGGGAAACCGGTGCTGGTCATGCGCGATATGACCGAACGTCCGGAAGCGGTGGCCGCCGGTACCGTCTGTCTGGTGGGCACCGACAGCCAGCGCATCGTGGCGGAAGTCACGCGACTGCTGGAGGATGATGCCGCATACCAGGCGATGAGCCGCGCGCATAATCCTTATGGCGATGGCGAAGCATGTCGTCGAATTTTGTCTGCACTTAAAAATAATCAGGTAACGCTATGAGTTTTTCTACCATTTCAGTGATTGGCCTTGGCTATATCGGGCTGCCAACCGCTGCCGCGTTCGCCTCCCGGCAGAAGCGGGTGGTCGGCGTTGATGTCAATCAACATGCCGTGGAGACCATTAACCGTGGAGAGATTCATATCGTGGAGCCGGATCTGGCGAGCGTGGTGAAGACCGCGGTCGAGCAGGGATATTTAAGCGCCACCACCACCCCGGTGGCAGCGGATGCCTACCTGATTGCCGTGCCGACGCCGTTTAAAGATCGCCACGAGCCGGATATGGTGTTTGTCGAGTCGGCGGCTAAATCCATTGCGCCGACGTTAAAGAAAGGCTCGCTGGTGATCCTCGAGTCCACCTCGCCGGTCGGGTCGACCGAACAGATGGCTGAGTGGCTGGCGGAGATGCGCCCGGACCTCAGCTTTCCCCAGCAGGTGGGTGAAGCGGCGGACGTGAATATCGCCTACTGCCCGGAGCGGGTATTGCCCGGCCAGGTGATGGTCGAGCTGATTAAAAACGACCGCGTTATCGGCGGCATGTCGCCGGTCTGCTCCGCTCGCGCCAGCGAGCTGTATAAAATCTTCCTCGAAGGCGAATGTGTGGTGACCAACTCGCGTACCGCCGAGATGTGCAAGCTGACGGAAAACAGCTTCCGCGACGTCAACATCGCTTTTGCCAACGAGCTGTCGCTGATTTGCGCCGATCAGGCCATTAACGTCTGGGAACTGATCCGCCTGGCGAACCGCCATCCGCGAGTGAATATCCTGCAGCCGGGACCGGGCGTCGGCGGCCACTGTATCGCCGTCGACCCGTGGTTTATCGTGGCGCAAAACCCGCAGCAGGCGCGTCTGATCCGCACGGCCCGTGAGGTCAACGACCACAAGCCGGAATGGGTTATCGAACAGGTGAAGGCGCAGGTAGCTGACTGCCTGAATGCCACCAACAAACGGGCCAGCGAACTGACCATTGCCTGTTTTGGCCTCGCCTTTAAGCCGAATATTGACGACCTGCGCGAAAGCCCGGCAATGGAAATTGCCGCGCAGATTGCCCGCTGGCACAGCGGCACGACGCAGGTAGTTGAGCCCAACATTCACGCGCTGCCGAAGAAACTCGACGGTCTGTGTACGCTGGCGACCCTCGATGCGGCGCTGGCCAGCGCCGACGTGCTGGTGATGCTGGTCGATCACCATGAATTTAAAGCCGTTAGCGGCGACAGCGTCACCCAGGCGTATATCATCGACACCAAAGGAGTGTGGCGGTGAGAACCATTCTGGTCACCGGCGGCGCGGGCTTCATTGGTTCGGCGGTAGTGCGGGAGATTATCCAGCACACCGCCGATCGCGTGGTGGTGGTGGATAAACTGACCTACGCCGGCAATTTAATGTCGCTGGCGCCGGTGGCGCAGGATGCGCGTTTCGCCTTTGAACAGGTGGATATCTGCGACCGCGGCGAGCTGGACCGTATTTTCGTGCAGTATCAACCGGATACAGTGATGCACCTGGCGGCGGAAAGCCATGTCGATCGGTCGATTGACGGCCCGGCGGCATTTATTGAAACCAATATCGTGGGCACCTATACGCTGCTGGAGGCGGCCCGTAGCTGGTGGAATACGCTGGATACGGCGCAAAAATCGGCGTTTCGCTTCCATCACATCTCCACCGATGAAGTGTATGGCGATCTGCACGGCAGCGATGATTTCTTTACCGAGACCACGCCCTATGCGCCAAGCAGCCCCTATTCGGCCTCGAAAGCCAGCAGCGACCACCTGGTGCGTGCCTGGCTGCGGACCTATGGCCTGCCGACGCTTATCACCAACTGCTCGAATAACTACGGCCCATATCACTTCCCCGAGAAGCTGATCCCGCTGACCATCCTCAACGCGCTGGCAGGCAAGCCGCTGCCAGTGTATGGCAATGGACAGCAGATCCGCGACTGGCTGTACGTGGAAGATCACGCCAGAGCGCTGTATCTGGTGGCGACCCGCGGCGAACCGGGCGAGACTTACAATATCGGCGGTCATAACGAGCGTAAAAACATCGAGGTGGTGGAAACCATTTGCGAATTGCTCGAAGCGCTGGCGCCGCATAAGCCGCAGGGCGTGGCGCACTATCGCCACCTGATCGCCTTTGTTGCCGATCGCCCGGGCCACGATCTGCGCTATGCCATTGATGCCTCGAAGATCGCCCGTGAGCTGGGCTGGACGCCGGCTGAGACCTTCACTTCCGGTATGCGTAAGACCGTGGCGTGGTATCTGGCGAACGAGACATGGTGGCGCCAGGTTCAGGACGGAAGCTATCAGGGCGAGCGTCTTGGACTGCAAGGCTAATCATCTCTGGGGGGAATGATGAAAGGTATTATTCTGGCGGGGGGGTCCGGAACGCGACTGCATCCCATCACCCGCGGCGTGTCGAAGCAGCTGTTGCCGATCTACGATAAGCCGATGATCTACTACCCGCTGTCGGTATTAATGCTGGCCGGGATCCGTGAGATCCTGATCATCACCACGCCGGACGATCTGCGCGATTTTCAGCGCCTGCTCGGCGATGGCTCAGAGTTTGGCATTGCGCTGCACTATGCCGTACAGCCGACGCCGGATGGTTTAGCCCAGGCGTTTATCATCGGCGAAGCCTTTCTTAACGACGAACCGGCGTGCCTGGTGTTAGGCGACAACATCTTCTTCGGCCAGAGCTTCAGCCCCAAGCTGCGCAGCGTGGCTGCCCGCACGGAAGGGGCGACGATTTTTGGCTATCAGGTGATGGATCCTGAGCGCTTTGGCGTGGTGGAGTTTGATGACAACTTTCGCGCGCTGTCGCTGGAAGAGAAGCCGAAGCAGCCGAAGTCGAACTGGGCGGTCACCGGTCTCTATTTCTACGATGGCAAGGTGGCGGAGTACGCCAAACGGGTCAAGCCATCCGAGCGCGGCGAACTGGAAATCACCTCTATCAACCAGATGTACCTTGAAGATGGCGCATTGACCGTCGAACTGCTTGGACGCGGCTTTGCGTGGCTGGATACCGGCACCCACGATAGCCTGATCGAGGCCAGCATGTTCGTGCAGACCGTCGAGAAGCGTCAGGGCTTCAAAATCGCCTGTCTGGAAGAGATCGGCTGGCGCAACGGCTGGCTGGACGACGACGGCGTCAAACACGCGGCGAAGCGGTTGGAAAAAACCGGCTACGGCCAATATCTGCTGGATCTGCTCCGTGCCCGTCCGCGCCAGTATTGATCCCCTGGAGTGGGAGAACCGCTTCTTTGCCGTTAACAGCGCCGTCGTTCACTTTGACGAGCATGCGCCGCGGCTGACGCCTGAGGCGCTGGCGGGGTGGTCGCGAGTGCAGGCGAAGGTAGCCGCCAGCGACACCGTCCGGCTCGACGCGCTGCAGCAGCTGGGTTTTCAGCTGGTGGAAGGCGAGGTCGATCTGGCGCTACCGGTGGGCAACCCTGCGGATGCGGGCGCCGACGTCGCCGTGGAGGCGGATATTGCGCCACTGCGCGAGCAGGCGGCGCAGGCCTTTGCGATGAGCCGCTTTCGCGCGCCCTGGTATGCTGCCGACGCCAGCGGCCGTTTCTATGCCCAGTGGATTGAAAATGCGGTGCGCGGCACCTTCGATCATCAGTGCCTGATTTACCGCCATCCAGAGGGCGATATTCGCGCCTTTGTCTCCCTGCGCCAGCTCAATGCCACCGAGGCGCGTATCGGCCTGCTGGCCGGACGCGGCGCCGGGGCGCAGCTGATGCAGGCGGCGCGGTACTGGGCCGCTTCGCGCGGACTTTCTACACTGCGGGTGGCGACCCAGATGGGCAACACCGCCGCGCTTAAACGTTATATTCTCAGCGGTGCTAATGTGGAAAGCACCGCCTACTGGCTATACAGGTGACCCCATGATCCCATTTAACGCGCCGCCGGTGGTTGGAACCGAGCTTGATTACATGCAGTCTGCGATGAACAGCGGCAAGCTGTGCGGCGACGGCGGCTTTACGCGCCGCTGCCAGCAGTGGATGGAGCAGCGTTTTGGCACGGCAAAAGCCCTGCTAACCCCTTCCTGCACGGCTTCGCTGGAGATGGCCGCGCTGCTGCTGGATATCCAGCCGGGCGACGAAGTGATTATGCCCAGCTATACCTTTGTCTCCACCGCCAATGCCTTTGTGCTGCGCGGGGCGAAAATCGTCTTCGTCGATATCCGTCGCGATACGATGAATATCGATGAAACGTTAATCGAAGCCGCTATCACCGATAAAACCCGGGCGATCGTCCCGGTGCACTATGCCGGCGTAGCCTGCGAGATGGATACCATCATGGCCATCGCCGACAAGTACAACCTGTTCGTGGTGGAAGACGCCGCGCAGGGGGTGATGTCCACCTACAAGGGGCGCGCGCTGGGCACCATCGGCCATATCGGCTGCTTCAGCTTCCATGAAACTAAAAACTACACCGCCGGCGGTGAGGGCGGGGCGACGCTGATCAACGATCGCACGCTGGTGGAACGTGCGGAGATCATTCGCGAAAAAGGCACCAACCGCAGCCAGTTCTTTCGTGGCCTGGTGGATAAATATACCTGGCGGGACATTGGCTCCAGCTATCTGATGTCCGACCTGCAGGCCGCCTATCTGTGGGCGCAGCTGGAAGCGGCGGAGCGCATCAACCAGCAGCGTCTGGCGCTGTGGCAGAATTACTATGACGCGCTGCTGCCGCTGGCCCGCGCGGGACGTATTGAACTGCCGACGGTCCCGGCTGACTGCGGGCAAAACGCGCACATGTTCTACATTAAGCTGCGCGATATCGAGGATCGCAGCAGGCTTATCGCCTGGCTGAAAGAGGCGGAGATCCTCGCGGTATTCCATTACATTCCCCTGCACAGCTGTCCGGCAGGCGAACACTTCGGCGAATTCCACGGTGAAGACCGCTATACCACCCAGGAGAGCGAGCGCCTGGTGCGCCTGCCGCTGTTTTACAATCTGTCTGTGGTGAACCAGCGGACGGTGATTAACTCGCTGCTGAGCTACTTCTCCTGATATGTCGTTAGCAAAAGCCTCATTGTGGACGGCGGCCTCGACGCTGGTCAAAATCGGCGCCGGGCTGTTGGTCGTCAAGCTGCTGGCCGTCTCGTTTGGGCCCGCGGGCGTTGGTCAGGCCGGTAACTTCCGGCAACTGGTCACCGTGCTCGGCGTGCTGGCCGGGGCCGGGATATTTAACGGCGTCACGAAGCTGGTGGCTCAGCATCACGACGATCCCCCGCGCCTGAAGCAGGTGGTGGGCACCTCGTCGGCGATGGTGCTTGGCTTTTCCACGCTGCTGGCGCTGGTGTTTTTACTGGCGGCGGCGCCGATAAGCCAGGGGCTGTTCGGTCATACTCATTATCAGAATCTGGTACGGCTGGTGGCGCTGGTGCAGATGGGGATCGCCTGGGCGAACTTCCTGCTGGCGCTGATGAAAGGCTTTCGCGATGCGGCGGGAAACGCCTTCTCGCTGATTGCCGGCAGCCTGATTGGCGTGGCGGCCTATTATGCCTGTTACTACTTCGGTGGTTACCAGGGGGCGCTGCTGGGGCTGGCGTTAGTGCCGGCGCTGGTGGTGATCCCGGCGGGCATCATGCTCTGGCGGCGGGGTAATATTCCGCTGAGCGCCCTGCGTCCGCGCTGGGATAACGGTCTGGCGGGACAGCTATCGAAATTTACCCTGATGGCGCTGATAACCTCAGTGACCCTGCCGGTGGCTTATGTGATGATGCGTAATCTGCTGGCGGCGCATTATGGCTGGGAGGCGGTCGGTATCTGGCAGGGGGTGAGCAGTATCTCCGATGCCTATCTGCAGTTTATTACCGCCTCGTTCAGCGTCTATCTCCTGCCGACGCTGTCGCGGCTGAGCGCCAAAACGGATATCACCCGCGAGATAGTCAAGTCGCTGAAATTCGTCCTGCCGGCAGTGGCGGCGGCGAGCCTGACGGTCTGGCTGCTGCGTGATTTTGCCATCTGGCTGCTGTTTTCCGATCGCTTTACCGCGATGCGAGACCTGTTCGCCTGGCAGCTGGTGGGCGACGTTTTAAAAGTAGGCGCCTACGTCTATGGCTATCTGGTGATCGCTAAAGCGTCGCTGCGTTTTTATATTCTGACGGAAATCAGCCAGTTCACGCTGCTGACCGCATTCTCACACTGGCTTATACCGGCGCACGGCGCGGTTGGCGCGGCGCAGGCGTATATGGCCACTTATATTGTTTATTTCGCCCTTTGTAGTGGCGTGTTTTTACTCTGGCGTAAACGGGCATGACAGCACTGATACATGTACTGGGATCGGATATCCCGCATCATAACCAGACCGTACTGCGGTTCTTTAACGACGAACTGGCCGCCGATCCGCAGGCCAGGAGATTTATGGTCGTCGGTGATGAGGCCAGCGTGCGTGATGGGTATCCGGCGCTGGACATCACCTGCTATCCGGGGAAGAAGTCGCTGGCGCAGGCGGTGATTGCGCAAGCCAAAGCCAACCGTCAGCAGCGCTTTTTCTTCCACGGCCAGTTCAATACCGGCCTGTGGCTGGCGCTGTTGAGCGGCGGTATCCGCCCATCGCAGTTTAACTGGCATATCTGGGGGGCGGATCTGTATGAAAACGCGACCAGCCTGAAGTTCCGCCTGTTCTATCCGCTGCGCCGCCTGGCGCAGGGGCGGGTAGGGCGCGTTTTCGCCACCCGCGGCGATCTTAGCTGGTTCGCTAACCGCCATCCGCGCGTTCCGGGCGAACTGCTCTACTTCCCGACCCGTATGGATCCGGCGCTGAATACCCTGGCCGAAAACGCGCCGCGCGGCGACACGCTGACCATTCTGGTGGGCAACTCCGGGGATCGCAGCAATGAACATATTGCCGCGCTGAAGGCTATCCATCAGCAGTTTGGCGATACGGTAAACGTCATCGTGCCGATGGGCTATCCGGCGAATAACGAGGCCTATATCAATGAGGTTCGTGAGGCGGGGGCGGCGCTGTTTAGTCGCGAGCATCTGCAGATCCTCAGCGAGAAGCTTGAGTTTCATGATTATCTGGCGCTGCTGCGCCGCTGCGATCTGGGCTATTTCCTGTTTGCGCGTCAGCAGGGGATCGGCACCTTGTGCCTGTTGATTCAGGCGGGCATTCCCTGCGTGCTCAACCGCGAAAACCCATTCTGGCAGGATATGACCGAGCAGCATGTGCCGGTGCTGTTCACCAGCGATGCGCTGGACGTCAGCGTGGTGCGCGAAGCGCAGCGCCAGCTGGCGAGCGTGGATAAGTCGGGTATCGCTTTCTTCCGGCCGAACTATCTGACGGGCTGGCAGCGGGCGCTACGGTTAGCGGCGGAGGGGCAGGCATGACGTTAATGCAATTTAGCGGGCTGCTGGTGGTCTGGCTGCTGTCGACGCTGTTTATCGCCACCGCCACCTGGTTTGAGTTCCGTCGGGTACGCTTCAACTTCAACGTCTTTTTCTCGTTGCTGTTTCTGCTGACCTTTTTCTTCGGTTTCCCGCTGACCAGTATTCTGGTGTTCCGCTTTGACGTCAGCGTGGCGCCGCCGGAGATTTTGCTGCAGACGCTGCTGATCGCGGTGTGCTTCTACGCGATCTACTACGTGACCTATAAAACGCGGCTGCGTCCGGCATCGCGTGAGGTTACGCGTCGGCCGCTGTTTACCATGAACCGGGTGGAAACCCATCTGGCGTGGGGCATACTGATGGGGCTGGCGCTGCTGTGCGTCGGCATCTTCTTCGCCCACAATGGTTTCCTGCTGTTTAAGCTCAACTCCTACAGCCAGATTTTCTCTGCTGAAGTCTCCGGCGTGGCGTTGAAGCGCTTCTTCTACTTCTTTATCCCGGCGATGCTGGTGGTCTATTTCCTGCGCCAGGATTATAAGGCGTGGATTTTCTTCCTCGTCAGCACCGTGGCCTTTGGTCTGCTGACCTACGCTATCGTCGGCGGGACTCGTGCCAATATCATCATCGCCTTCGCCATCTTCCTGTTTATCGGCATTATTCGCGGCTGGATCAGCTTGTGGATGCTGGCTGCGGCGGGCGTGCTGGGCATCGTCGGCATGTTCTGGCTGGCGCTGAAGCGCTACGGGATGAACGTCAGCGGCGACGAAGCGTTTTATACCTTCCTCTATCTCACACGCGATACCTTCTCGCCGTGGGAGAACCTGGCGCTGCTGCTGCAAAACTATGACAAGATCGATTTCCAGGGGCTGGCGCCGATGATCCGCGACTTCTACGTCTTTATCCCCAGCTGGATGTGGCACGGTCGTCCGACGATGGTGCTCAATACCGCCAACTACTTCACCTGGGAAGTGTTAAACAACCATTCGGGGCTGGCGATTTCGCCGACGCTGATTGGCTCGCTGGTGGTGATGGGCGGCGTCTGGTTTGTGCCGCTGGGCGCTGTGGCGGTCGGGTTGATTATTAAATGGTTCGACTGGCTGTATGAGCTCGGCAACCGGGAGAGCAATCGCTATAAAGCGGCAATCCTGCATAGTTTCTGTTTCGGCGCTATCTTCAACATGATAGTGCTGGCGCGCGAGGGGCTGGATTCGTTCGGCTCCCGCGTGGTGTTTTTCCTCGTGATCTTTGGTATCTGCTTGCTGGCGGCGAAACTGCTGTACTGGTTCCTGGATAGCGTGGGACTGATTCATAAGCGCGTAAAACCGCTTTCGCAACCGCAAGTCTGAGAAGGATGGACATGACTGGGACCATTTCCGCGCCGTTGTACCTGTTAAGAGGGCTGCAGCTCATAGGCTGGCGCGATATGCAGCACGCTCTGGATTATTTATATGCCGACGGCGTTCTCCGGGAGGGGACGCTGGTGGCGATTAATGCCGAGAAAATGCTGGCCGTAGAGGATAACCCCGAGGTGCGGGCGCTGATTGAGGCGGCGGAGTTTAAATATGCGGATGGCATCAGCGTGGTACGTTCGCTGCGTAAAAAATATCCGCAGGCCCAGGTGTCCCGCGTGGCGGGAGCCGATCTCTGGGAAGCGTTAATGCAGCGCGCCGGCGCTGAAGGCACTCCGGTGTTTTTGGTCGGCGGTAAACCTGAAGTCCTGGCGCAGACGGCGTCCAGCCTGCGCCAGCGCTGGCAGGTGAATATCGTCGGCAGCCAGGACGGCTATTTTGCGCCTGAGCAACGGCAGGCATTGTTCGAACGCATTCGCGACAGCGGGGCGAAAATCGTCACCGTCGCCATGGGGTCCCCGCGTCAGGAGATCTTTATGCGCGACTGTCGGCGCCTGTACCCGCACGCGCTGTATATGGGCGTCGGCGGCACTTACGATGTTTTCACCGGGCACGTTCATCGGGCGCCGAAGTTCTGGCAGGATCTGGGGCTGGAGTGGTTTTACCGCCTGGTTTCCCAGCCGAGCCGGATTAAAAGGCAGGCCCGGCTGCTACGATATTTACGTTGGCATTACACCAATAAACTCTAATATTCCTCTGCATTCTGGCGAGTTTGTGTCCATTTTCTGTTTAATGTCTTTACTCGCCTGATACTTTATTTGCCATTTCCATAAAATTCATTAACCATTCGCAGGCTTCATACGCGCGGGGGGAGACCTGCGCGTCGGCAAGGCTATGAGTTCAGTTAATAACAATAACCGGGAGTACCCGGAATACGGCAAACACAAGAGGATATATGACTGAGAAAAAAGCGGAGCTCCAGCGTGGACTGGAGGCCCGGCATATTGAACTGATCGCCCTTGGGGGGACGATTGGCGTGGGGTTGTTTATGGGGGCGGCCAGTACCCTGAAGTGGGCTGGGCCTTCCGTGCTGCTGGCGTACATTATCGCTGGCCTGTTCGTCTTTTTCATTATGCGCTCAATGGGCGAAATGCTGTTCCTTGAGCCCGTCACCGGCTCCTTCGCAGTGTATGCGCATCGCTATATGAGCCCCTTCTTCGGCTACCTGACCGCCTGGTCGTACTGGTTTATGTGGATGGCGGTGGGCATCTCTGAGATTACCGCCATCGGCGTCTATGTGCAGTTCTGGTTCCCGGAGATGGCGCAGTGGATCCCGGCGTTAATTGCCGTGGGGCTGGTGGCGCTGGCTAACCTCGCGGCGGTCCGGCTGTACGGTGAAATCGAGTTCTGGTTCGCCATGATTAAAGTGACCACCATTATCGTGATGATCGTCGTGGGCCTGGGCGTCATTTTCTTCGGCTTTGGCAACGGCGGCCACTCCATCGGTTTTGGCAACCTGACCGAACATGGCGGCTTCTTTGCCGGCGGCTGGAAGGGCTTCCTGACGGCGCTGTGTATCGTGGTCGCGTCCTATCAGGGCGTGGAGCTCATCGGCATTACCGCTGGTGAAGCGAAAAATCCGCAGGTCACACTGCGCAGCGCGGTGGGCAAAGTGCTGTGGCGGATCCTGATTTTCTACGTCGGCGCGATTTTCGTTATCGTCACCATCTTCCCATGGGATCAAATCGGCTCCAACGGCAGCCCGTTCGTACTGACGTTTGCCAAAATCGGTATTACCGCCGCGGCGGGGATTATCAACTTTGTGGTGCTGACGGCGGCGCTTTCCGGCTGCAACAGCGGGATGTACAGCTGCGGACGTATGCTGTACGCCCTGGCGAAGAACCGTCAGCTGCCGGCGGCGATCGGTAAGGTATCGCGCAACGGCGTTCCGGCCGTCGGCGTGGCGCTGTCTATTCTGATCCTGCTGGTAGGCTCCTGCCTGAATTACATCATTCCTAATCCGCAGCGGGTGTTTGTCTATGTCTATAGCGCCAGCGTCCTGCCGGGGATGGTGCCCTGGTTTGTGATCCTGATTAGTCAGCTGCGTTTCCGTCGCGTACATCGGGCAGCGATAGCCAGCCATCCGTTCCGTTCGCTGCTGTTTCCGTGGGCCAACTATTTCACCATGGCTTTCCTGATCTGCGTGCTGGTCGGGATGGGGCTGAATGATGAAACCCGGATGTCGCTCTTTGTCGGCATTATTTTCCTTGCTGCCGTTACCCTGATTTATAAGGTGTTTGGCCTCGGAAGGCAGGGGCAAGTCAATAATACGGCTGAATAAGCGCCAAAACGAACAAAGCATGAGCAAACGATAATTTTCTTTTAAAAGGCACTAGACAGCGGGGGAGGAAGTCCGTATTATCCGACCCCGCAACGGCGCTAAGCGCCCGTAGCTCAGCTGGATAGAGCGCTGCCCTCCGGAGGCAGAGGTCTCAGGTTCGAATCCTGTCGGGCGCACCATTAACCCGGTGCTGGAGCTGCGGTGGTTTTAATACCGCGTAAAAGGTTTGCAGTGGTGGCTATAGCTCAGTTGGTAGAGCCCTGGATTGTGATTCCAGTTGTCGTGGGTTCGAATCCCATTAGCCACCCCATTATTTGATAGAGTTGTGAATTTGCGAAGGTGGCGGAATTGGTAGACGCGCTAGCTTCAGGTGTTAGTGTTCTTACGGACGTGGGGGTTCAAGTCCCCCCCCTCGCACCACGACTTTAACGAATTGAACTAAAAATTCAAAAAGCAGTATTTCGGCGAGTAGCGCAGCTTGGTAGCGCAACTGGTTTGGGACCAGTGGGTCGGAGGTTCGAATCCTCTCTCGCCGACCAATTTTGAACCCCGCTTCGGCGGGGTTTTTTGTTTTCTGTGACTTCCTGCCATGACTTATTTCCCTGATCTTGCTGATAAAAAATCTTCTCTTTGCTTAAGAATACGCGTCAGGAAAACTCTCAATTCATCACTGTGGTAGATGCAATTTCCCTGGATCCTGTGCGATAATAATCGGGTAGATGCTCATTCCATCTCTTATGTTCGCCTTTGTGCCTCATAAACTCCGGAATGATGCAGAGCCGTTCTTACGGTGCTTATCGTCCACTGACAGATGTCGCATTTATGCCTCATCAAACACCATGGACATTACGTTGAGTGAAGCACCCAATTTGTTGTCAAACAGACCTGTTTTAACGCCTGCCCTGATTTCAGCGCAGGCGTTTTTTTCTTTCAGGGGGATCGTCAACGGGAAGGCGGGGTAGAAGGGCTATCGCCCCGCAGGAGGCGACAGCCAGGTGAGGTTATTGCTGAGGGTTATTCTGCAGCGTCAGCAGCAGACCATCGCGGCGCATGGTAGCCGCTTCCTCCGGTTGATGGAGACGATCCAGAGCATCCGCCAGCCAGGCGTAATCAAAGGCATCCGGACGCTGCTTAAGCGCGGCGCGGAAGGCGATGCTGGCCTCCTGCCATTCGCCGTGCCGCATCAGCGACTGGCCCAGGGTGCTCCACAGCAGCGGACGATCGCCAACGGCTTTGATCTGCTGGCGCAGTACTTTCTCCAGCTGTTCCGGGTTATTGGTCTTCAGGCGCGGGATCGGCATCACCAGACGGTCGTCATACTGTTTCTTCAGACCATCAATAATAATTTGCTGCGCGGTATCGTGATCGTCGCTCTCGATGAGGCGCTCGGCCATCGCCACCTGCAGCGGCACCAGCGCCCGCGTTTTACGGCTCTGGTTGCGCCACCATTCGCGCAGCCCCTCGCTGCCGCCGTCGGCCAGCGCTTTGTCCATCAGGCCAACCCATGCCAGCTGTTCCAGCGCGGCGCGGTGCTCTTCATCGCCGACGTTAGCTTTCGCCATCGACGGAATGATATCCAGCAGCGACTGCCAGGCGCCGGTACGGGTATAAGCCTGTTCGGCGAGGCGCAGCACTTCCGGATGACGCGGGGTGATTTCCAGTAGCTTATCGATGCCATGACGCGCGGCGTGATTTTCATTGCGCGCCAGCTGCAGGCGAACGCGGGTGATTTCCACCGGGATCAGGTCATCGCCCGCCAGGTCGGTGGCGCGCTCCAGATGCTGGTTAGCCCGCGCTTCATCGCCGCGCTGCTGGGCCGCTTCCGCCGCCAGCAGATAGTTCACCACCGGCTGTTCGGCGTGATCGGCGTTTTTCGCCATCAGCTTCTCAACCTGCTGGTAATCACCTTCGGCCAGCTTAAGCAGCGCCTGCTCGGTTTGCTTACGCGCGCGACGGCGTTTACGGCCGACAAACCAGCCGCGCGTATGCGCCCCGGTGCGGAAAATACGGCGCAGCAGCCATTCAATGGCGAACAGCACCACCATGGCGAGGATCAGGATGATCACCAGCCCGGTCACGCTGGTCTCGATATTGTAATTATCGGTCTGGATCAGGACGTAGCCCTGATGCCCGGCGATCATCGGGCCAAGCACGATCCCGGCGATCAACAGTGCGAAGAGTAAAAGAATTTTCAGCATGCGTTACTCTCCTTGCGGCGCAGCGGGGGCGGCCGGTGCTGCAGGTGCAGGCGAGGGCGCGCCGCCTGCGGAAACGGCAGGCTGCGCCATCAGATTACGCACCCGGGTCTGCATCAGTTTTTCCAGCAACGCCTGGCTCTGCAGCGTTTCCGGTACCGTCATGGTAATGCTTTGCTGACTGAGCTTATCCACCTCTTCAAGGAAGGCTTTAGTGGTGGCGTCATCGGTATCGTAATAGGCGCGTACCCAGGTCGAGACGTTATCCAGCGACTGTTTCCAGGTCTCTTCCTGATGGCGCGGCACTGCCTGCGCGGCGACCAGCAGGCGAGAGCGAATATTTTCCCGCAGATAGATATCCTGATTCGGCGCCAGCAGCGGGACCGCCGTTTCATCGCGGCGGCGCACGGTGATAAAACTGTCCATAAAATTCTGCCAGCTTTTCTGCAGATTGACGCGCCATTCGCTGATGGAGCTGGAGAGCTCATCGCTATCAGAATCCATCGGCGAATCGTCATCGTTATTATCCGCCAGCCGCAGGTTATCGATTTGGTTCGCCAGCTGATTAACCTTGAGGATCATGCCGTCGTAGTCGACCTGGTTCACCGCGGAGAGGGTGGCGATATCGTCGGTGATCGCCCGGCGGGCGCCGATCAGGCTTGGGTCATTCATGTCGGCGAGGCTGGCGTCGGCGCTTTTCAGCAGCGCGGCGGCGGTGGTGACATCCTGATCGCTCCACAGCTTACGTCCCGCCAGCTTGACGAGGAAGTCGGCCTGGGCCAGCAGCCAGGTTTTGGCGTCGCTACCGGAAATGATCGCCACTTTTTGCTGGACTTCGTCCAGCTGTTTGGCCAGCGTCTCCTGCTGATGTTTGGCTTCGTTTAGCTGCTCGGCCTGCTGTTTGATAATGCCTTCCAGTTCGCTTTTTTGGCTCTCCTGCGCTTTTTGCAGCGCCGCGACCTGGCTTGATAATTCAGAGGTGGTTTCGTTTTGACGCGAGGCCTGCTGTTTGTTCAGGCCATACAGGCCGATACCGGCGGCTATCGCAATGGCGATAGCGATCGCGCTGAGCGCCAGGCTGGTTTTGTTGCCAGCCTTCTTCTTATCAGTGTTCTCTGGCTGTGGTGTGGTCTCCACGGCCTCCCTGGTCTCTTCAACCACGGCGGATTGATTTTGTTGTTCCGTCATTATGGCTTCCAATGTTGAGAGTTATTGTAATGCGCGTAGCAGCGCATCGTTGTCGGCGCTATCGGCAACCTGAATCTCCTGCCAGCCCAGCTCCCGGGCCTGAAGGGCCAGACGTTCGCTGACAACGACAACGCGGCAGTGCAGGAGCCACCGTTCGCGATACCATTGCGGTATTAACGACCATAGCTGCTGCAGCATCTCGCCGCTGGTGACCACCAGCGTGGTGACCCCGCGAGATTGCCAGCGCATCGCTTCTTCTGCGCCATCGTAATGCTTTGCACTACGTTGATAACATTCACAAAATGTGACCCTGGCGCCGCGCTCGGTCAGCGTCGCGCCTAAGAGTTCCCGCCCACCATTGCCGCGTAAGATCAGCGCATTCTTCCCGGCAATGTTTTGTAATTCAGGTAATTGTAGCAAGACTTCGCTAATTTCCCGATCTAACGGGTAATGGATGTGCTGCCCGCTGACCGTATGCAGGGCCAGCGCCGTCGTGCGGCCAATGGCAAAATAACGCGGGGAAGTGGGCCAGGGCATGCCCTGTTGCTTTAGACGGGAATGGGCGAACTCCACCGCATGCTGGGACAGCGCGAACAGCAGATCGTCAGGCCCCAGGCGGGCAAGCGCGTCGCCCAGCGCGGGAAGCTCCCGACCGGGCGTAAATTCTATCAGCGGAAAGCTCCAGGCCACGCGTCCCATGGCCCGCAGACGGCTGACCAGCGCTTCTCCTTGCGGTAGTGGACGAGTGACCAGGATGCTCATCGTGGGGCTTCTCCATCATAAACTGCCGCGAGAATATCGCGGGCGCCGTTATCCAGGAGCTCTTCCGCCAGCGAGATGCCAAGCGCTTCGGCCTGCTCTGCTGGCCCGCGCCGTTCGCCGCGTACCATCTGCGAACCATCCGGGGCGCCAACCAGCGCCCGCAGCCACAATTCACCGTCTTTCAGTTCCGCATAGCTACCAATCGGCACCTGACAGCCGCCTTCGAGACGCGTGTTCATCGCCCGCTCGGCGCGAACGCGCACTGCCGTTTCCGTATGGTTGAGAGGCGCTAACAGCCCCTGGGTCCATGCATCGTCGAGACGGCATTCGATGCCCACCGCGCCCTGGCCGACCGCCGGCAGAGATTGCTCAGGCGACAGCGGCTGGCGAATTCGCGCCTCGAGCTGCAGGCGCTTCAGGCCGGCGGCGGCGAGGATGATGGCGTCATACTCGCCGTTATCCAGCTTACTCAGTCGGGTACCGACGTTACCGCGCAGAGAGCGGATCACCAGATCCGGACGGGTGGCGGCCAGCTGGCACTGACGGCGTAAACTTGACGTGCCAACGATGCTGCCGGCCGGGAGTTCATCAATCGAGGCATAGCGATTGGAGACAAACGCGTCGCGCGGATCGTCGCGCTCGCAGATAGTCACCAGCCCCAGCCCCTCCGGGAATTCCACCGGCACATCTTTCATCGAATGAACGGCGATATCGGCGCGCCCTTCGAGCATGGCAAGCTCTAACTCTTTCACAAATAAGCCCTTGCCACCCACCTTTGCCAGGGGAGTATCAAGGATGACATCCCCGCGAGTGACCATCGGCACCAGCTCGACCTTCAGTCCGGGATGCGCTTGTTCCAGGCGCGCTTTAACATATTGCGCCTGCCATAGCGCAAGCGGGCTTTGCCGTGTGGCAATTTTCAAAACTTTGTCTAACATGCTTGTTACCGTCATTGTCGACCACTAACCATCCTAACATTGTTGTCTTACGGATGTTAGTTTTCACGGTTTATGTGGGAGATAGCTCCGGCCCACTCTTTTTTAACCTTTCATGCGCGTGGGCGGTTGCCGGAGGCGTAGTGAGGAATTTACAGGTAATAAACGGTGCTACACTTGTATGTAGCGCATCTTTCTTTACGGTCAATGAGCAAGGTGTTAAATTGATCACGTTTTAAACCATTTGTCTGTCCGCTGCTCTTCACAACCACACCGACGACGAATGGTGACGGTTTTTGTTGAAATACTGAAATCCTCCGTACTATTGTACCTCGGGTTTTTGAACATCAGGCGATATGTCTTGTACCTCTATATTGAGACACTGAAACAGAGACTGGATGCCATCAACCAACTGCGCGTGGATCGCGCGCTTGCTGCCATGGGACCCGCTTTCCAGCAGGTTTACAGTCTACTGCCAACGTTATTACATTATCATCACCCGCTGATGCCGGGTTACCTTGACGGTAACGTTCCCCGTGGCATTTGCCTCTACACGCCTGATGAAACCCAACGCCACTATCTTGAAGAACTGGAACTGCATCGCGGCATGCAGACCCAGGAGCCGCCGAAAGGCGAGCTGCCGATCACCGGCGTCTACTCGATGGGCAGTACCTCCTCCGTCGGCCAGAGCTGTTCTTCCGATCTGGATATCTGGGTATGTCACCAGGCCTGGCTGGATAGCGAAGAGCGCCAGCTGCTGCAGCGAAAATGCAGCCTGCTTGAGAGCTGGGCGGCCTCGCTCGGTGTGGAAGTCAGCTTCTTCCTGATCGATGAAAACCGCTTCCGCCATAACGAAAGCGGCAGCCTCGGCGGCGAAGACTGCGGTTCGACCCAGCATATTTTACTGCTCGATGAGTTCTACCGCACCGCGGTCCGTCTCGCCGGCAAGCGTATTCTGTGGAATATGGTGCCGTGCGATGAAGAAGAGCATTACGACGATTACGTCATGGGGCTGTATGCCCAGGGCGTGCTGACGCCAAACGAGTGGCTCGATCTCGGCGGCCTCAGTTCGCTGTCGGCGGAAGAGTACTTCGGCGCCAGCCTGTGGCAGCTGTATAAGAGTATCGACTCCCCCTATAAAGCGGTGCTGAAAACGCTGCTGCTGGAAGCCTATTCCTGGGAATACCCCAATAACCGCCTGCTGGCGAAAGATATCAAACAGCGCCTGCACGATGGCGAGATCGTCTCCTTCGGCCTCGACCCGTACTGTATGATGCTGGAGCGCGTCACCACCTACCTGCAGGCCATCGAAGATGAAACCCGTCTCGACCTGGTGCGCCGCTGCTTCTATCTGAAAGTGTGTGAAAAACTCAGCCGCGAACGCGCCTGCGTCGGCTGGCGTCGCGAAGTCGTCAGCCAGCTGGTCAACGCGTGGGGCTGGGATGAAAAGCGTCTGATGATGCTCGACAACCGCGCGAACTGGAAAATTGATGAAGTGCGCAAGGCGCACAACGAACTGCTCGATGCGATGATGCAGAGCTATCGTAATCTGATCCGCTTCGCGCGGCGCAATAACCTCAGCGTCTCCGCCAGTCCGCAGGATATTGGCGTGCTGACGCGTAAGCTGTATGCGGCTTTTGAAGCGCTGCCGGGCAAAGTGACGCTGGTGAACCCGCAAATATCGCCGGACCTGTCGGAACCGAATCTGACCTTTATCCACGTGCCGCCGGGTCGCGCCAACCGTACCGGTTGGTATCTGTACAACCGCGCGCCGGATATGGAATCGATCATCAGCCATCAGCCGCTGGAATATAACCGTTATCTTAATAAGCTGGTGGCCTGGGCCTGGTTTAACGGCCTGCTGACCTCACGCACCCGCCTGTTTATTAAGGGCAACGGCATCGTCGATCTGGCGAAGCTGCAGGAGATGGTGGCCGACGTGTCGCACCATTTCCCGCTGCGCCTGCCGGCGCCGACGCCAAAAGCGCTATACAGCCCATGCGAAATTCGCCACCTGGCGATTATCGTCAACCTCGAATATGACCCGACGGCGGCCTTCCGCAATCAGGTGGTGCACTTTGATTTCCGTAAGCTTGATGTTTTCAGCTTCGGCGAAGAGCAAAAATGCCTGATCGGCAGCGTCGACCTGCTGTATCGCAACTCGTGGAACGAAGTGCGTACCCTGCATTTCAACGGCGAGCAGGCGATGATCGAAGCGCTGAAAACGATCCTCGGTAAAATGCATCAAGACGCCGCGCCGCCGGACAGCGTGGAGGTGTTCTGCTATAGCCAACATCTGCGCGGCCTGATCCGTACCCGCGTACAGCAGATGATCTCCGAGTGCATCGAACTGCGTCTCTCCAGTACCCGCCAGGATACCGGGCGCTTTAAAGCGCTGCGCGTCTCCGGCCAGACCTGGGGGCTGTTCTTCGAGCGTCTCAATGTTTCGGTGCAGAAGCTGGAAAACGCCATTGAATTCTACGGCGCTATCTCGCACAACAAGCTCCACGGCCTGTCGGTGCAGGTGGAAACCAATCACGTTAAGCTGCCGGCGGTGGTGGACGGCTTCGCCAGCGAAGGGATTATTCAGTTCTTCTTTGAAGACGCGGATAACAACGACAGCGGCTTTAACATCTATATTCTCGATGAGAGCAACCGCGCTGAGGTGTATCACCACTGCGAGGGCAGCAAAGAGGAGCTGGTGCGCGACGTCAGCCGCTTCTATTCGTCATCGCACGATCGTTTTACCTACGGCTCCAGCTTTATCAACTTCAACCTGCCGCAGTTCTATCAGATTGTCGAGGTGGACGGGCGCACCCAGGTGATCCCTTTCCGCACTCAGGCGATTGCCGCCGCGATACCCACCAGCCAGGACGTTACCGCCTCGCCGGTGCTGCAGCAGCGCTACTCGTAGATTTGGCCCGGATAAGTCGTGAGCCGCTATTCGGAGATATTCCCTGCTTGCGCTGCGCTTAGCAGGGCTACGGTTCTAAGACGTCGGGTAGCCCGGATAAGGCGCGATGCGCCGCCATCCGGGAAACACGTCATTAACGGAATCTCACCGTCTCACCGGCCTGCTGACTTGCCGCCTGCTCCAGCAGATCCCAGAAGGTCTCGCCGCTGCGATCGCAGATCCACTCGTCGCCTTTGAGATCGAAATGGTAGCCGCCCTGTTTGGTGGCCAGCCATACCTGGTGCAGCGGCTCCTGACGGTTAATAATGATTTTGCTGCCGTTTTCAAAGCTGATGGTCAGCACGCCGCCGTTGATTTCGCAGTCGATGTCGCTATCGCCGTCCCAGTCGTCCAGGCGTTCTTCGATGGTCATCCACAGGCTGTCGGCAAGGCGATGAAATTCACTGTCATTCATGATTCTGTCCCGCATTTTTGAGATTGGCGGCAGTATAGCGCGAAACAAAAGCGCGCGCAGTCAGATGCTAAAGGCTTGCTTTTACGCCTTCTCCTGCGATGATAGAAAGCAGAAAGAATGAATCACGGGCAACTATCAATGAAAAACGTTTTTCCTACGCTTGCCGTTTTGTTTGCGATCTTCAGCCTGACCGGCTGCGGTTTGAAAGGGCCTCTCTATTTCCCGCCGGCTGACAAAACTGCGCCGCCACCGACCAAACCGGTTAACCCGGGCATTCAGAGCTCAACGCCGGATCGTAACGATCGTGGCGATACCGGTGGTCCGAGCCAGGTCAATTACTAACGATAACGTTCTGTTCCGCGCAACTGGAGTAGATGATGCAGTTCTCTAAAATGCATGGCCTTGGCAACGATTTTATGGTCGTTGACGCGGTAACGCAGAATGTTTTTTTCTCGCCGGAGCTGATTCGCCGCCTGGCGGATCGCCACCTTGGCGTCGGGTTCGATCAGCTGTTAGTGGTGGAGCCGCCCTACGATCCGGATCTGGATTTCCATTACCGGATCTTTAATGCCGACGGCAGCGAAGTGTCGCAGTGCGGCAACGGCGCGCGCTGTTTCGCACGCTTCGTCCGGCTGAAAGGCCTGACCAATAAACGTGACATCCGCGTGAGTACGGCCAACGGCCGTATGGTATTAAGCGTAACGGAAGACGATCTGGTGCGGGTGAACATGGGCGAGCCCAACTTCGAGCCCTCCCAGGTGCCGTTCCGCGCCAACAAAGCGGAAAAGACCTATATCATGCGTGCCGCCGAGCAGACAGTATTGTGCGGCGTGGTATCCATGGGGAACCCGCACTGCGTTATCCAGGTGGATGATGTGGATACGGCGGCGGTGGAAACCCTCGGCCCGGTAATGGAAAGCCATGAGCGTTTTCCGGAGCGCGCTAATATCGGCTTTATGCAGGTGGTCGGCCGGTCCCATATCCGTCTGCGCGTCTACGAACGCGGCGCAGGGGAAACTCAGGCCTGCGGCAGTGGCGCCTGCGCCGCGGTGGCGGTGGGGATCCAGCAGGGGCTGCTCGCTGAAACGGTACGTGTGGAATTACCCGGCGGTCGTCTTGATATCGCCTGGAAAGGCCCGGGCCAGCCGCTGTTTATGACCGGCCCGGCGGCCCATGTCTATGATGGATTTATTCATTTATGAAACCAATCGGGGAAGAACAACAGGAGGTCGCCAGCGCATTGAACGATCGCGCCGTGGTGGACTATCTGTTGCAACATCCTGAATTTTTTATTCGTAATGCCGCCCAGGTCGAACACCTCCGCGTCCCGCATCCGGTACGCGGTACGATTTCGCTGGTGGAGTGGCATATGATGCGGGCGCGTAACCATATTCATGTGCTGGAAGAGAGTATGTCGCTGCTGATGGAGCAGGCGGTCGCCAATGAAAGCCTGTTCCAGCGCCTGCTGCAGCTGCAAACGCGGCTGGCGGCGGCGGAGAGCCTCGACGATATGCTCAACCGCCTTCACCGCTGGGCGCGCGAGCTGGGGCTGGCGGGCGCCACGGTGCGCCTGTTCCCTGACAGCTGGCGCCTCGGCGCGCCTTCGAAGTTTACCCATCTGGCGTTAAGCCGGCAGGCGTTTGAGCCGATCCGTATTCAACGTCTGGGCCAGGCGCGCCACTACCTTGGGCCGCTCAACGGTCCGGAGCTGCTGGTGGTGCTGCCGGAGGCGAAAGCCATTGGGTCAGTGGCGATGTCGCTGCTGGGCGGCGATAATGCCCCCGGCGTGATGCTCTTTAGCAGTCGCGATGCGCAGCATTATCAGCCAGGACAGGGGACGCAGCTGCTGCAGGAGATTGCCCAGATGCTGCCCGGCCTGCTGGAGCGCTGGATTGAACGCGCATGACCGATTCTCCTCTCTTCTCCGCCGTCGCCCGCTTTCTGCGCCACCTTGGCGTTGAACGTCAGCTCAGCCCGATCACGTTACTGAATTACCAGCGACAGCTGGACGCGCTGATCGCCCTGGCGGATGAGGCGGGTCTGAAAAGCTGGTCGCAGTGCGATGCCGCTCAGGTGCGAAGCTTTGCGGTGCGCAGTCGCCGCGCGGGGTTAGGCCCGGCGAGCCTGGCGCTTCGCCTGTCGGCGCTGCGCAGTTTCTTCGACTGGCTGGTCGGCCAGGGCGAGCTCAGCGCTAACCCGGCGAAAGGGATCGCCGCGCCGAAAATTCCCCGTCACCTGCCGAAAAATATCGATGTCGATGACGTCAATCGGCTGCTGGATATCGATCTCAACGATCCGCTGGCGGTGCGCGACCGGGCGATGCTGGAGGTGATGTACGGCGCGGGGCTGCGTTTGTCCGAGCTGGTCAACCTTGATATCAAACATCTCGATCTCGAAAGCGGCGAGGTCTGGGTGATGGGCAAAGGCAGCAAAGAGCGCCGTTTGCCGATCGGTCGCAACGCCGTGACGTGGATTGAGCACTGGCTGGATTTACGCGGCCTGTTTGGTACCGACGACGACGCGCTGTTTTTGTCGAAACTGGGCAAGCGCATTTCGGCGCGCAACGTACAGAAGCGGTTCGCCGAGTGGGGCATTAAGCAGGGGCTGAACAGCCATGTGCATCCGCACAAGCTTCGCCACTCCTTTGCCACCCATATGCTGGAGTCCAGCGGCGATCTGCGCGGTGTGCAGGAGCTGTTGGGTCATGCTAACCTCTCCACCACCCAAATTTATACCCATCTCGACTTTCAACACCTTGCCTCGGTGTACGATGCCGCGCATCCGCGCGCAAAACGGGGGAAATAATGCGTTTTTACCGACCTCTGGGCCAGATTTCCGCGCTGACGTTTGACCTGGACGATACCCTTTATGATAACCGCCCGGTAATTGACCGGACGATGCACGAGTCGCTGGCTTTTGTGCGCAGCTACCATCCGTCGCTCAGCCAGTTCGACGCCCATGAGCTTAATCAGCTGCGCCAGACGCTGCTGGCATCCGAGCCTGAGATCTATCACGACGTGACCGTCTGGCGCCACCGTGCCCTGGAGTTAGGCATGCGTAACGCCGGCCTCTCCGCCGACGCGGCGAAAGCGGGGGCCGATGCGGCGATGGAACACTTCGCCCACTGGCGCAGCCGCGTCGATGTCCCGCAGGAGACCCACGATACGCTGGCGAAGCTGGCGGAGAAGTGGCCGCTGGTGGCGATTACCAACGGCAACGCCCGACCAGAGCTGTTCGGCCTGAGCGACTATTTCCGCTTTGTGCTGCGCGCCGGGCCGGATGGCCGCTCCAAGCCGTTTGCCGACATGTACCATCTGGCGGCGGAGCGCCTGAACTTACCGCTCGGGCATATTCTGCACGTCGGCGATGACCTGACCACTGACGTCGCCGGATCGCTGCGCTGTGGCATGCAGGCATGCTGGATCAAACCGCAAGGCGCGGACCTGATGCACACCGCGGACAGCCGCCTGCTGCCGCATATTGAAATTTCACGGTTGGCATCTCTGACCTCGCTGATATAATCACCAGTCACTCTGTATATATTAACAGGGGTTCGTGGAACCCCTTCTCTTCCGGCGGTGCCAATGGACGTTTCTTACCTGCTCGACAGCCTCAATGACAAACAGCGTGAAGCCGTAGCGGCCTCGCGCACCAACATGCTGGTGCTGGCAGGGGCGGGCAGTGGTAAGACGCGCGTTCTGGTGCACCGTATCGCCTGGCTGCTGAGCGTAGAGAACTGCTCGCCGTATTCTATTATGGCGGTGACCTTTACCAACAAAGCGGCGGCAGAGATGCGCCATCGTATCGGCCAGTTGATGGGCACCACCCAGGGCGGCATGTGGGTGGGCACCTTCCACGGCCTGGCCCACCGCCTGCTGCGCGCGCACCATCTGGACGCCAACCTGCCGCAGGATTTCCAAATCCTTGATAGCGAAGACCAGTTGCGCCTGCTGAAGCGTCTGATTAAGGCGATGAACCTCGATGAGAAGCAGTGGCCGCCGCGTCAGGCGATGTGGTACATCAACAGCCAGAAAGATGAAGGGCTGCGTCCGCATCATATTCAGAGCTACGGCAACCCGGTCGAGCAGACCTGGCAGAAGGTCTATCAGGCCTATCAGGAAGCCTGCGATCGCGCCGGGCTGGTGGACTTCGCCGAACTGCTGCTGCGCGCCCACGAGCTGTGGCTGAATAAGCCGCATATTCTCCAGCACTACCGCGAGCGTTTCACCAATATCCTCGTCGACGAATTCCAGGATACCAACAACATTCAATACGCCTGGATCCGCCTGCTGGCGGGCGATACCGGCAAGGTGATGATCGTCGGCGATGACGATCAGTCGATTTACGGCTGGCGCGGCGCGCAGGTCGAGAACATTCAGCGCTTCCTTAACGATTTTCCCGGTGCGGAAACCATCCGCCTTGAGCAGAACTATCGCTCGACCAGC
The DNA here is from genome assembly GCF_040061975.1 of Klebsiella sp. GG_Kp146. NCBI lineage: Bacteria > Pseudomonadati > Pseudomonadota > Gammaproteobacteria > Enterobacterales > Enterobacteriaceae > Klebsiella > Klebsiella sp. GG_Kp146. Next base: position 35,530 of record NZ_JBEAHA010000045.1, on the reverse strand, counting down.
AACATCCTCAGCGCCGCCAACGCCCTGATTGAAAACAACAACGGTCGCCTGGGCAAGAAGCTATGGACCGACGGCGCCGACGGCGAGCCAATCTCGCTGTACTGCGCTTTCAACGATCTCGACGAAGCACGCTTCGTGGTGAACCGGATAAAAACCTGGCAGGAGAACGGCGGGGCGCTGGAGCAGTGCGCCATCCTCTATCGCAGCAACGCCCAGTCGCGCGTGCTGGAAGAGGCGCTTCTGCAGGCCAGCATGCCGTACCGCATCTATGGCGGCATGCGCTTCTTCGAGCGCCAGGAAATCAAAGATGCGCTCTCGTACCTGCGTCTGATCGCCAACCGCAACGACGATGCGGCGTTTGAGCGCGTAGTCAATACGCCGACCCGCGGCATCGGCGACCGCACGCTGGACGTGGTGCGCCAGACGTCGCGCGATCGTCAGCTGACGCTGTGGCAGGCCAGCCGCGAGCTGCTGAAAGATAAAGCGCTGGCCGGTCGCGCCGCCAGCGCCTTGCAGCGCTTTATGGAGCTGATTGACGCGCTGGCGCAGGAGACCACCGATATGCCGCTGCACGTCCAGACCGATCGGGTGATTAAAGACTCCGGGCTGCGCGCGATGTACGAGCAGGAGAAAGGCGAGAAGGGCCAGACCCGTATTGAAAACTTAGAGGAGCTGGTGACGGCGACGCGCCAGTTCAGCTACAACGAAGAAGATGAAGATCTGATGCCGCTGCAGGCGTTCCTCTCCCACGCCGCGCTGGAAGCGGGCGAAGGGCAGGCGGACACCTGGCAGGATGCGGTTCAGCTGATGACCCTGCACTCGGCGAAAGGGCTGGAGTTCCCGCAGGTGTTCATCGTCGGCGTCGAAGAGGGGATGTTCCCGAGCCAGATGGCCCTTGATGAAGGCGGCCGCCTGGAAGAAGAGCGTCGTCTGGCCTACGTTGGCGTGACGCGCGCCATGCAGAAGCTGACGCTGACCTACGCGGAAACCCGCCGTCTGTACGGCAAAGAGGTTTACCATCGCCCGTCGCGCTTTATTGGAGAACTGCCGCAGGAGTGCGTAGAAGAGGTGCGTCTGCGGGCCACGGTAAGCCGCCCGGTAAACCATCAGCGACTGGGCGCGCCGATTGCCGAGAGCGATACCGGCTACAAATTAGGCCAGCGCGTACGACATCCGAAGTTTGGCGAAGGCACCATCGTCAACCTCGAAGGCAGCGGCGAGCACAGCCGGCTGCAGGTGGCTTTTCAGGGTCAGGGGATCAAATGGCTGGTAGCAGCTTACGCCCGGCTCGAGGAAGTGTAACTTTAAGAAAAATATCATTATTTTGTAATATTCTGCTACCTTTATACGTTAAGGCGCCTGATTTGCGCTTTCGCGTTCCGTTGCGTGTTGACGCCGATTTTGCGCTGGCGTAACATGCGCGCACGATTACGCTAAGAGGACATTCGCCTTGGACACACCCAGTAGATGCTGGCTCAATTTCCTGTCATTCAGGAACAACTCCTAAGGCTATCCTCTTATGCTGATAGCCTTAGCGGTTGTCAGCGACCTGCCCCATTCCCGTCGCGCTGAGTCAGGCTTAATGGTCTGAAACCCAATTTGTTTCTGTGTGCCCACCGAACTGTCCGATAATTTTTTTGCATTGGGAGTCCCGGTCATGCTGAGCGCATTTCAACTGGAAAACAATCGTTTAACGCGCCTGGAAGCCGATGAGATCAAGCACCTCGCCAGCTCGGTGTGGGTCGATCTGGTCGAGCCTGACGATGATGAGCGAAGCCGCGTGCAGACGGAACTGGGTCAGAACCTGGCGACGCGCCCGGAACTGGAAGATATCGAAGCCTCCGCACGTTTCTTTGAAGATGAAGACGGGTTACATATCCACTCCTTCTTCTTTTTCGAAGATGCCGACGATCACGCGGGTAACTCTACCGTGGCGTTTACGATCCGCGAAGGGCGCCTGTTTACGCTGCGCGAGCGTGAACTGCCGGCTTTTCGCCTCTACCGCATGCGCGTGCGTAACCAGACGCTGGTGGACGGCAACGCTTACGAGCTGTTGTTAGATCTGTTCGAGACCAAAATCGAACAGCTGGCGGATGAGATAGAAAACATCTACAGCGACCTGGAAAAGCTGAGCCGCGTGATTATGGAAGGCCACCAGGGCGATGAGTACGACGAAGCGCTGTCGACGCTGGCGGAACTGGAAGATATCGGCTGGAAGGTCCGCCTCTGTTTGATGGATACCCAGCGCGCGCTGAACTTCCTCGTACGTAAGGCGCGCCTGCCGGCGGGTCAGCTGGAGCAGGCGCGGGAGATCCTGCGCGATATCGAATCCCTGCTGCCGCACAACGAATCGCTGTTCCAGAAGGTGAACTTCCTGATGCAGGCGGCGATGGGCTTTATCAATATCGAACAGAACCGCATCATTAAGATCTTCTCGGTGGTGTCGGTGGTGTTCCTGCCGCCAACTCTGGTAGCCTCCAGCTACGGAATGAACTTTGAATTTATGCCGGAGCTGCACTGGAGCTTCGGCTACCCGGGGGCGATCGTCTTTATGATGCTGGCCGGCCTGGCGCCGTATCTCTACTTCAAGCGTAAAAACTGGCTGTAGTTGTTGTGCCGGATGCGCTTCGCTTATCCGGCCTGGGTGCTGGACTTTTGTAAGCCGGATAGGGCATAGACGCTATCCGGCAATCTACTGGCTCCGACGCCCCCGTCTTTGCGTATACACCGCATCCATCACGAATATCGCCAGCGCCACCCAGATAAAGCCAAAGGTGACCATTTTATCCTTGCCCGGTACTTCGCCGTAGAACGTCACCGCCAGCAGGAACATCAGCGTTGGGCCGATGTACTGGAAAAAGCCCAGCGTGGAGAGCCGCAGACGCGTTGCCGCCCCGGTGAAGCACAGCAGAGGGATGGTGGTCACCACGCCCGCCGCCATCAGCAGCAGATTGAGCGACCAGGGGTTCTGCCCCATATGGCTGGTGGGGCTGTCGGTGATGCCGAACAGCCAAATCGCCGCCACCGGCAACAGCCACAGCGTTTCCACCAGCATGCCGGTCTGCGCATCGACAGCGATTTTCTTGCGCACCAGACCATAAAAGGCAAAGCTGAAGGCCAGCCCAAGGCCGATAATCGGCAGCGAACCAAAGGTCCAGAGCTGCACCAGCACGCCGCAAAAGGCGAGGATCATCGCCAGCCACTGCAGGCGACGGAAACGTTCGCCAAGGAAAATCATCCCTAACAGAATATTCACCAGCGGGTTGATAAAGTAGCCGAGACTGGCTTCCAGCATATGGTGGTTATTCACCGCCCAGATGAACAGCAGCCAGTTGCCGCCGACCAGCACTGCAGAGAGCGCCAGCAGGAAGATCTTGCGCGGCGTCTTCAGCAGCTTTTTCACCTGCGGCCACTGGCGGCTGACGCTGATGAGCGCCACCATGAAGAAGAAAGACCAGATCACGCGATGGGTCAGAATTTCATCGGCGGGAACATAGTAGATAAGTTTGAAGTACGCCGGCGCGATACCCCAGATAAAGTAGGCGGCGAGGGCCAGAATAATCCCCAACCGCGTCTGTTTCGCATCCATCGGTAAAATCCATTGCCAAAGAGAGTGATGTTACTCGATTTTGGCCAATCAACCCACCATATAGGTCGCTGTTGCGCTGGCAATATATACCTGCGCTTCGTTATGCAGTTCCACACGGGCTACCGCCACTTTATTGCCGGCGCGCAGCAGGGTGCTGGTCGCGGTAAAACGTTCGCCGCGGCCCGGACGCAGGTAGTCCACGCGCAGGTCGATGGTTCCCATGCGGGAAAGCCGCTGGCGCAGCTCTTCTTCGTTGATAGTGTCATGGCGGGTAAGGGTGCTGCCAACGCAGACCAGCCCTGCGGCGACGTCCAGCGCGGAGGCGATCACTCCGCCATGCAGAATGCTTTGCGCCCAGTTGCCGACCATCATCGGCTGATTATTAAAGCTGAGCTGGGCAAACGCTTTTTCATAGCGCTCCAGTTCGAGGCCGAGGGCGCGGTTAAACGGCATGTGATAGACGAAAATCTCCCCCACCAGTTTCAGAGCTGCTTCGGCAGTAAGTTCGGACATAACACCGGTTCCATTCGTTAATAAAATGTTGATTTTATGCTTCTAAAATATTGATTTCCACTTTCGGAGTGGATTAGGGGGCAGGGGATTAATAAACAGGTAGAATGTCTTCAGGTTAAACAAAAATAAAAACTATTTATCAGGAGACCAGCATGCGTATCTCTTTGGCCTGCCTGGCGGCGCTGTGCGCGCTACCGGCTGGTGTTATGGCGCAGGATGCGTCGGTACACGACAAACCAGCAGTGCGCGGCAGTATTATCGCCAACCTGCTACAGGATCATGATAATCCTTTTCTGCTCTACCCTTATGAAAGCAACTATCTGCTCTACACGTGGACCAGCGATCTCAATAAAGAGGCGATTCGCAGCTATGACTGGGCCGAAAATGCCCGTAAAGATGAAGTGAAGTTTCAGCTGAGCCTCGCCTTCCCGCTGTGGCGCGGCATCCTGGGGGATAATTCGCTGCTCGGCGCGTCCTATACCCAGAAATCCTGGTGGCAGCTCTCCAACAGCAAAGAGTCGGCGCCGTTTCGCGAAACCAACTACGAACCCCAGCTGTTTCTTGGCTTTGCGACCGACTATCAGTTTGCCGGCTGGACGTTGCGCGATATCGAAATGGGATATAACCACGACTCGAATGGCCGTTCCGATCCCACCTCGCGCAGCTGGAACCGGCTTTATGCCCGCCTGATGGCGCAAAATGGCAACTGGCTGGTGGAAGTGAAACCCTGGTATGTGGTGGGCAGCACCGATGATAACCCGGATATCACCAAATATATGGGCTATTACCGCCTGAAGGTGGGTTACCAGCTGGGCGAGGCGATCCTCAGCGCGCAGGGGCAATACAACTGGAATACTGGCTACGGCGGGGCGGAACTTGGGGTGAGCTATCCCATCACCAAACATGTTCGCGCTTACACCCAGATCTACAGCGGCTACGGCGAATCGCTTATCGACTACAACTTTAATCAAACGCGCGTCGGCGTCGGGCTAATGCTTAACGATCTGTTTTAATCGTTGCACTCTGGCTCGCAGGCGCTGAAAATAGCGCCTGTTTTCTTTTCAGGCAAATGGGGTCAACGTGGCACAGGCGGAAGTATTAAATCAGGAATCGCTGGCTAAGCAGGTTTTACAAGAGACCTTCGGCTACCAGCAGTTCCGTCCTGGCCAGGAGACGATTATCGAGACGGCGCTCGAGGGCCGTGACTGCCTGGTGGTTATGCCGACCGGTGGCGGCAAGTCGCTGTGTTATCAGGTACCGGCGCTGGTCATGGGCGGCCTGACGGTCGTGGTCTCGCCGCTGATCTCGCTGATGAAAGATCAGGTCGATCAGCTGCTGGCTAACGGCGTGGCGGCGGCCTGTCTGAACTCGACGCAAAGCCGCGAACAGCAGCAGGACGTGATGGCCGGCTGCCGCAGCGGGCAGGTTCGTCTGCTGTATATCGCCCCGGAACGGTTGATGCTCGACAACTTCCTTGAGCATCTGGCGAACTGGAATCTGGCGATGCTGGCGGTGGACGAAGCGCACTGCATCTCCCAGTGGGGCCATGACTTCCGCCCGGAATATGCCGCGCTGGGCCAGCTGCGTCAGCGGATGCCGCAGATCCCGTTTATGGCGTTGACCGCCACCGCCGATGACACCACCCGCCGCGATATCGTCCGTCTGCTGGGACTTAACGATCCGCTGATTCAGGTCAGCAGCTTCGACCGGCCGAACATCCGCTATATGCTGATGGAGAAATTCAAGCCGCTCGACCAGCTGATGCGCTACGTCCAGGATCAGCGAGGCAAATCGGGCATTATTTACTGCAACAGCCGTTCGAAAGTGGAAGATACCGCCGCGCGTCTGCAGAGCCGCGGCATCAGCGCGGCGGCTTACCATGCCGGCCTGGAAAACGACGTGCGCGCCGACGTGCAGGAGAAATTCCAGCGGGACGATCTGCAGATTGTGGTGGCGACAGTGGCCTTTGGGATGGGCATCAACAAGCCGAACGTCCGCTTTGTGGTGCATTTTGATATCCCGCGCAATATTGAATCCTACTATCAGGAGACCGGCCGCGCCGGGCGTGACGGCCTGCCGGCGGAAGCGATGCTGTTTTACGATCCGGCGGACATGGCGTGGCTGCGCCGCTGTCTGGAAGAGAAGCCCGCCGGACCGCTGCAGGATATCGAACGGCATAAGCTGAACGCGATGGGGGCGTTTGCTGAAGCCCAGACCTGTCGTCGTCTGGTGTTGCTGAACTACTTTGGCGAAGGACGCCAGGAGCCGTGCGGTAACTGCGATATCTGTCTTGATCCGCCGAAGCAGTACGATGGCTTAATGGACGCCCGTAAGGCGCTCTCCACTATTTATCGGGTCAACCAGCGCTTCGGGATGGGTTACGTGGTGGAAGTCCTGCGTGGCGCCAACAATCAGCGCATCCGCGAGATGGGCCACGATAAGCTCCCGGTATACGGCATCGGCCGGGAACAGAGTCACGAGCACTGGGTGAGCGTGATCCGCCAACTGATTCACCTTGGGCTGGTGACGCAGAATATCGCCCAGCACTCCGCGCTGCAGCTGACCGAAGCCGCACGCCCGGTGCTGCGCGGCGACGTTCCGCTGCAGCTTGCCGTACCGCGTATCGTGGCGCTGAAGCCGAAGGCGATGCAGAAATCCTTCGGCGGTAATTACGATCGTAAGCTGTTTGCCAAGCTGCGCAAGTTACGTAAAGCGATTGCCGATGAAGAAAACATTCCCCCGTACGTGGTCTTCAACGACGCGACGCTGATTGAGATGGCGGAGCAGTCGCCGCTAACCGCTGGCGAAATGCTCAGCGTCAACGGCGTAGGGACACGTAAACTCGAGCGTTTCGGCAAGCCGTTTATGGCGCTGATCCGGTCGCATGTCGATGGCGACGATGAGTAGTCAGCTGGCTATAAAAGTGCCAGAATAGTTATCCTCTTCATTATTTTCCTGCGAGTTAACTATGCTGATGCTTTTCCTCACCGTGGCGCTGGTGCATATCATTGCGCTAATGAGCCCGGGGCCGGATTTTTTCTTTGTCTCACAAACGGCCATCAGCCGCTCGCGCAGAGAGGCGGTGATGGGCGTACTGGGGATCACCTGCGGCGTGATGATCTGGGCGGGGGTTGCGCTGCTCGGCCTGAACCTGATCCTCGCCAGAATGGCATGGCTGCACAACATCATTATGATCGGCGGTGGCTTGTACCTGTGCTGGATGGGCTATCAGATGTTGCGCGGCGCGTTGAAAAAAGAGGCGGTGTCCCCGGCAGAACCGCAGGTTGAACTGGCCCGCAGCGGACGCAGCTTCCTGAAGGGATTGCTGACCAATCTGGCGAACCCGAAAGCGATTATCTACTTCGGCTCGGTGTTTTCGCTGTTCGTCGGTGACAGCGTTGGCGCCGGCGCGCGCTGGGGCATTTTTCTGCTGATTATCATGGAGACGCTGGCCTGGTTTTTGGTGGTTGCCAGCCTGTTCGCCCTGCCGGGGATGCGCCGCGGCTATCAGCGGATGGCGAAGTGGATCGACGGTATCGCCGGCACGCTGTTTGCGGGCTTCGGCATCCACCTGATTATCTCGCGTTAACCTGGCGCTATGCTCCACCCGGCTATATCCGGGTGGAGAAAGTGTCAATAGCGAAGCCGCTGCAGCTCGTCTTCAGACAGACCGGTCATTTCCATAATCGCTTCGTCATCAATCCCGCGTTTGCGCATCGCTTCGGCAACCTGCAGCAAGGCCTGATGTTTGCCTTCCTTTATACCTTCCTTTATGCCTTGCTGTACGCCTTTCCTGATGCCTTTTTCCATACCTTCTGCGAGCCATGTTTCCGCCAGCGTCATCAGTAATCCTCCATGCTGCGGCACGCGCTGTGCCAGCCCGTATAAGAGTGCCCGAGTATCCTCGGCATCCCCTGCCTGAGCCATATAGTTTACCAATACGGTGATTTGTTGTCCGCTCATCTGCTCCAGCATTAAGAGTTGGGTCAACTTATCCAGCAATTGCGCCATATCGCGCTGGCGGATGTGTTTTTGCACCAGCGTCAGGGCCGCCATGCTGCGGTGCTGCATAATGTCGTCGTCGGGGATCACCGTGATATCGACCAGCGGAAACGCCCCGCTATAGAGCTGGCGGGCGTTCTCGGGATCGGCGAAATTATCCAGCCAGCTCATAGACCAGGGATAGGGGCTGCGTCGTCCCTGATAGAAGAGGACCGGAATAACCAGAGGCAGCGTTTTATGGCCGCTCTCCAGATGGCGCTGCATGGCGGCGATGGCATAGCGCATTAAGCGAAAGGCCATCAGTTTATCGGGGGCGCTCTGGTGCTCGATCAGAACATGGACATACCCCTTACCGCGGGTGGTTTCCAGCGAATAGAGAATATCGCTGTAGTAGGGCCTGAGGTCGTCTTCAAGAAAGCTGCCGGATTCCAGACGCAGGGTATCCAGTTTGCAGATCGCTGTTAACGACGGTGGCAGGTGGATCTCGATAAAATCGCGCGCTGTCTCTGCCCGCGACAGAAAAGTTTTAAATACCGCATCATGTGGGGTCGCCGTTTCTGCCATCGCCGTTCATCCGTGAATCACGTCTCTGGCGGCATCCTGGCACGGCGGGCTCAGCGTCGACAGCGGGCAAAAAGATTAATTTCCCGCTTTGCGCGCCGGCTCGCGCAGAGAGATGGCTTCGCCCGCCAGGCGAACCTCTCTTTGCGAGCGAGATTCCATCATTCAGGCGTGACGGGCGGAGGCGAGCAGCGCCCCAACCAGCATAAACAGTGAACCAAAGACTTTGTTCAGCGCCTTCATCTGCTTTGGCCCCTTAATCCATGCTGAAATGCGCTGTGCGAGGGTTGCATAGCCAATCATCACAATGATATCGACGACGATGGTGGTGACGCCCAGAACGAGATACTGCATCACCTGGGGCTGGTGGGGCAGGATAAACTGTGGAAACAGGGCGGCCAGAAAAACGATGCTTTTAGGATTGGTGAGATTCACGAACACCGCCCGCTGGAACAGTTTGCCGCGGGTCTGCGCCTTCGCCAGCGTATTCAGGTCGATGGCCCCTGCCGCGCGCCATTGCTGGATACCAAGCCAGATCAGGTAGGCTGCGCCGGCCCATTTCAGCACCTCAAAGGCCAGCACCGAGCGGGAGAAGAGAGTGCCGAGGCCGACGCCGACCAGCACGATATGAATGGCCAGCCCGGTCTGCAAACCGGCAATCGACGCCGCCGCGCCGCGGTAACCGTGGTTAATGGAGGTGGTCATGGTATTAATCGCTCCGGAACCCGGGGACAGGCTGAGAATGATTGATGTCAGCAGGTAGGCGAACCACCACTCAATGGTCATGAGAAACTCCCTGATTGTCTGTTTTTATGCCACAATACGCTATTGTGTCAGCATTGTGTGATACACGGCAAAAAAACGATTTTCAGCGGTTAACAGGGGTGTAAACCCGATGTTTGGGCAGAAAAAGGACTGGGAAACACGAGAAAACGCGTTTGCGGCCTTCAGCATGGGGCCGCTGACGGATTTCTGGCGACAGCGCGAAGAGGCTGAATTTAAAGGCGTCGATGATGTACCGGTACGCTTTGTTCGCTTTTGCGCGCAAAATAACGATCGGCTGGTGCTGATTTGCCCCGGGCGCATTGAAAGCTACGTGAAGTATGCTGAAGTGGCCTACGATCTCTTTCACAGCGGCTTTGACGTAATGATCATTGATCATCGCGGCCAGGGACGCTCGGGTCGTCTGCTCTCTGATACCCACCGCGGGCACGTGGTTAACTTCAGCGATTATGTTGATGACCTGGCTGCGCTCTGGCAGCAGCAGGTGGTCCCGGGCCACTGGCGAAAACGGTTTATCCTCGCTCACTCTATGGGCGGGGCGATTGCCACGCTTTTTCTGCAACGCTACCAGGCGCATTGCGATGCCATTGCGCTCTGCGCGCCGATGTTCGGGATTATCATTCGGCTGCCGGACTGGATGGTGCGGCATATTCTCGACTGGGCTGAGGGCCATCAGCGCATTCGCGAAGAGTATGCCATCGGCACCGGACGCTGGCGGGCGCTGCCTTTTGCCGTTAACGTGCTGACGCACAGTCGACAACGCTATCGTCGTAACCTGCGCTTCTATGCCGACGAGCCGCGACTGCAGGTCGGCGGCCCGACCTGGCACTGGGTGCGCGAAGGCATGCTGGCCGGTGACGAAGTGCTGGCGAATGTGGAGAAAGATACGGCCCCGACGCTGCTGCTGCAGGCGGAAGAGGAGCGGGTGGTCGATAATCTGATGCACGACCGCTATTGTGAATTACGGGCCGCCGCCGGCCATCCCTGTGAGGGCGGAAAGCCGCTCGTCATTGAAGGGGCATACCATGAGATCCTTTTTGAAAAGGACGCTATGCGCTCAGTCGCGCTCAATGCCATCGTCGAGTTTTTCAATCGACATACTTAATCCGACGATAACGCTCGTCGCCCTGCTTAGAGGTTAACTTTTTTATGTACCAGGTTGTTGCGTCTGATTTAGACGGCACGCTGCTTTCCCCCGATCATTTCCTGACCCCGTATGCCAAAGAGACGCTGAAGCTGCTTACCGCTCGTGGGATCAATTTCGTCTTCGCCACCGGCCGTCACTACATCGACGTCGGGCAGATCCGCGATAATCTCGGCATCCGGTCGTACATGATCACCTCTAACGGCGCCCGCGTTCACGATAGCGATGGCCAGCAAATTTTCGCCCATAACCTCGACCGCGATATTGCCGCCGACCTGTTTGAAATCGTGCGCAACGACCCGAAAATCGTCACTAACGTCTATCGGGAAGATGAGTGGTATATGAACCGCCATCGCCCGGAAGAGATGCGCTTTTTCAAAGAGGCGGTGTTTAACTACAAGCTGTATGAGCCGGGCGAACTGGATCCGCAGGGGATCAGCAAGGTGTTCTTTACCTGTGAGGATCACGAACATTTACTGCCGCTTGAGCAGGCGATGAACGCCCGCTGGGGCGATCGCGTGAACGTCAGCTTCTCCACCTTAACCTGCCTGGAGGTAATGGCGGGCGGGGTATCGAAGGGGCATGCGCTGGAGGCGGTGGCGAAAATGCTCGGCTACAGTCTGTCCGATTGCATCGCTTTCGGCGACGGCATGAACGACGCCGAGATGCTGTCGATGGCCGGTAAAGGCTGCATTATGGCCAACGCCCACCAACGGCTGAAGGATCTGCATCCGGAGCTGGAAGTGATCGGCAGCAACGCCGACGATGCGGTCCCGCACTATCTGCGTAAGCTGTACCTCGACTGACAAAGATTGACGACTGGCGAATAACTGTCCAGTCGTCAACCTGACTCTTCGCTACAATGCCTGTTCTTTATCCAACGAGACGACCATTGTGGCGCTGTTAATTATCACCACTATCCTGTGGGCCTTTTCTTTCAGCCTGATTGGCGAGTACCTGGCCGGTAGCGTCGACAGCTATTTTTCGGTGCTGATGCGCGTGGGCCTGGCGGCGCTGGTGTTCCTGCCTTTCCTGCGGACGCGCGGCCAGTCTCCGCGCACGATCGTGCTCTATATGCTGGTGGGCGCGATGCAGCTTGGCATCATGTACCTGCTGGCCTTCCGCGCCTATCTCTATCTGACGGTCTCGGAATTCCTGCTGTTTACCGTATTTACTCCGCTGTATATCACGCTGATCTACGATTTGCTCAGCGGACGTAAACTACGCTGGGGCTATCTGCTGAGCGCCGCGCTGGCGGTGCTTGGGGCGGCGATTATCCGTTACGACAAAGTCAGCGATCATTTCTGGACCGGGCTGTTACTGGTGCAGTTGTCAAACCTCTGCTTCGCCATCGGGATGGTGGGTTACAAGCGCCTGATGGAGGTGCGACCGATGCCGCAGCACAATGCCTTTGCCTGGTTCTATGTCGGGGCCTTTATCGTGGCGGTGGCGGCATGGTTTATGCTGGGCAACCCACAGAAGCTGCCGACCACCAGGCTGCAGTGGAGCGTGCTGGTGTGGCTTGGCGTCGTGGCTTCCGGGCTGGGCTACTTTATGTGGAACTATGGCGCCACTCAGGTGGATGCCGGCACGCTGGGGATCATGAATAACGTCCATGTCCCCGCCGGGCTGTTGGTTAACCTTGCCATCTGGCAGGAGCAGCCGCACTGGCCGAGCTTTATTAGCGGAGCGTTGGTGATCCTGGCCTCGCTGTGGGTCCATCGACGCTGGGTCGCTCCGCACTCCGGACAAACGGCAGATGATCGCACGCGTGGTTCCGCGCAGAGCGAATAAACGCTTCGGTGACCGGTTGACGCTGTTCGCCATCGCGAACGGCCGCGTACAGCCGGCTCCATAATCCCTCGCCCAGGGTTTTGGTCACCACCAGACCCTGGCGTTCAAAACTTTCCACCACCCAGTGCGGCAGCGCGGCGATACCCATCCGGGCAGCCACCATCTGGATCAGCAACAGCGTGTTATCGACGCTTTTCAGCTGGGGACTGATGCCGGCCGGCTGCAGGAAATGACGCCAGATGTCGAGGCGTCCGCGCTGCACGGGATAAATCAGCAGCGTTTCCGTGGCCAGATCCTCCGGCGTAATCAGCGTCTTCATGGCTAACGGGTGCTCAGGCGCCAGCACCAGGCGCACCTCATAATCAAACATTGGCGAGTAGTGCAGACCGCTGCGCGGCAGGATATCTGAGGTCATGACCAGATCCAGTTCGCCCTGCTGCAGCGCAGGCTGCGGGTCGAAGGTGACGCCGGAATGGAAGTCGACTTCCACGTGCGGCCAGCGGGCGCGGAAATTCTCCAGCGCCGGCGTGAGCCACTGAATACAGCTGTGGCATTCGATAGCCAGCCGCAGCCGGGTCTGCTGCGGTTCGTTACAGTCCTGCAGGGCGCGAGCGATCTGCGGCAGCACCTGGTTGGCCAGCTGTAAGAGGATCTCCCCTTGAGGAGTAAAACGCAGCGGCTGGCTCTTACGTACAAAGAGACGAAAGCCAAGGCGCTGTTCCAGATCGCTGAACTGGTGAGACAAGGCGGACTGGGTCTGATGCAGGGCAGCCGCTGCGCCCGCCAGTGAACCGCTGTTCCGCAACGCTTGCAGCGTTTTCAGATGTTTAATTTCGATCATGAAAGTCCTTCACTTCGCCATGAGCAATTTGCGCTTGAGGAATATACAGTAACTGCCAATTATGGATGTGTAAACATCTGGACGGCTAAATCCTTTATCTTTCGAATTTATGGTGCGTTGGCTGCACTTCCTCACCCCAGTCACTGACTTCAGTAAGCTCCTGGGGATGAGCAAGTTTGCCGCCTTCCCTAAATCCGAAATCTTCGGATTGCAATTATGAGGCTCAAAAAATGACAATTATTAACCACACCCTCGGTTTTCCTCGCGTTGGCCTGCGCCGCGAGCTGAAAAAAGCGCAAGAAAGCTACTGGGCGGGCAATGCCACTCGCGAGGAACTGCTGGCGGTAGGCCGGGAACTGCGCGCCCGTCATTGGGAGCAGCAGAAGCAGGCCGGTATTGACCTGCTGCCGGTGGGCGATTTCGCCTGGTACGACCATGTTCTGACCACCAGCCTGCTGCTTGGCAACGTGCCGGCTCGTCATCAGAACAAAGACGGCTCTGTCGATATCGATACCCTGTTCCGCATTGGCCGCGGCCGCGCTCCCACCGGCGAGCCAGCGGCCGCTGCGGAAATGACCAAGTGGTTCAACACCAACTATCACTACATGGTGCCAGAGTTCGTGAAGGGCCAGCAGTTCAAACTGACCTGGACCCAACTGCTGGATGAAGTGGACGAAGCGCTGGCGCTGGGCCACAAGATCAAGCCCGTGCTGCTGGGGCCGGTGACCTATCTGTGGCTGGGCAAAGTGAAAGGCGAACCGTTTGACCGTCTGAGCCTGCTGAATGACATCCTGCCGGTTTATCAGCAGGTGCTGGCCGAACTGGCGAAGCGCGGCATTGAGTGGGTGCAGATTGATGAACCGGCGCTGGTGCTGGAGCTGCCGCCAGCGTGGCTGGAGGCCTTTAAACCGGCTTATGACGCCCTGCAGGGCCAGGTCAAACTGCTGCTGACCACCTATTTTGAAGGCGTTAGCGACAATCTCGAGACCATTGCTGCGCTGCCGGTCCAGGGGCTGCACGTCGATCTGGTCCACGGTAAAGATGATGTCGCCGAACTGCATAATTGTCTGCCTGCCGACTGGCTGCTGTCCGCCGGCCTGATCAACGGGCGTAACGTCTGGCGCGCCGATCTCGCCGAAAAATATGCGCAAATTAAAAACCTCGTCGGTAAGCGCGAACTGTGGGTCGCGACATCCTGCTCTCTGTTGCACAGCCCGATCGACCTGAGCGTGGAGACGCGCCTTGATGCGGAAGTGAAGAGCTGGTTTGCCTTCGCGCTGCAAAAATGCGGTGAGCTGGCGCTGCTGCGCGATGCGCTGAACAGCGGCGATACCGCGGCGATTACCGAGTGGAGCGCGCCAGTCCATGCCCGTCGCCATTCGACGCGCGTACATAACCCGGCGGTGGAAAAACGGCTGGCGGCGATCACCGCTCAGGACAGCCAGCGCGCCAGCCCCTATGAGGTTCGCGCTCAGGCGCAGCGTCAACGCTTTAACCTGCCGGCGTGGCCGACCACCACTATCGGGTCATTCCCGCAGACGACCGAGATCCGCGGCCTGCGCCTGGACTTCAAAAAGGGCAATCTGGACGCCAGTCATTATCGTACCGGCATTGCGGAACATATTAAGCAGGCGATCGTCGAGCAGGAGCGGTTAGGATTAGACGTACTGGTGCACGGGGAAGCCGAGCGGAACGATATGGTGGAATACTTCGGTGAGCATCTGGACGGTTTCATCTTCACGCAAAACGGCTGGGTGCAGAGTTATGGCTCCCGCTGCGTGAAGCCGCCGGTGGTGATCGGCGACGTCAGCCGTCCACAGGCGATCACCGTCGAATGGGCGAAGTACGCGCAGTCGCTGACCGACAAGCCGGTGAAAGGGATGCTCACTGGACCGGTGACGATTCTGTGCTGGTCCTTCCCGCGGGAAGACGTCAGCCGTGAAACCATCGCGAAACAGATTGCGCTGGCCCTGCGTGATGAAGTGGCGGATCTGGAAGCGGCCGGGATCGGCATCATCCAGATTGATGAGCCTGCCTTGCGCGAAGGGTTACCGCTGAAGCGCAGCGATTGGGATGCCTATCTGCAGTGGGGTGTGGAAGCCTTCCGCCTTAACGCCGCGGTGGCCAAAGACGACACTCAGATCCATACCCACATGTGCTATTGCGAGTTCAACGACATCATGGACTCCATCGCCGCGCTGGACGCCGACGTGATCACCATTGAAACCTCGCGTTCCGACATGGAACTGCTGGAGTCGTTCGAAGTGTTCGAGTATCCCAATGAAATCGGGCCGGGGGTATATGATATTCACTCGCCAAACGTACCGAGCGTGGAGTGGATCGAAGCGCTGCTGGAAAAAGCCGCGCAGCGTATCCCGGCGGAGCGGCTGTGGGTTAACCCGGACTGCGGCCTGAAAACCCGGGGCTGGCCGGAGACTCGCGCCGCGCTGGCGAATATGGTGCAAGCGGCGCGTAACCTGCGTCAATCTGCCTGATCGTCACCCGAAAAAGCAAAAAGGAGGCATTTGCCTCCTTTTTTTCCTGCTTCGGACGATTACCCTTTTTTACCGCCATATTGAGCAAACCAGTCGAGCATCCGCTGCCAGCCGTCTTTGGCTGACTCTTCGTGATAGCTGGCGCGATAGTCGGCGTTAAAGGCGTGATCGGCTTCAGGATAGACCACGATTTCCGCCGTGGCGTTGGCCGCCCGCAGCGCCTGGCGCATGGTTTCGACGGTGTCCTGTGGAATGCTGGCGTCTTTAGCGCCGTACAGGCCGAGTACCGGGGCGTTGAGATCGACGGCGATATCCACCGGGTGTTTTGGCGAATTCAGCGATTTTTCTCCTACCAGTTTGCCGTACCAGGCTACCGCCGCCTTCAACTGCGGGTTATGGGCAGCATATAGCCAGGTGATACGTCCGCCCCAGCAGAAGCCGGTGATCAGCAGACGATGGGCATCGCCGTCATGGCGCGCCGCCCAGCTGGCGACGTGGTCGAGATCCGCCAGCACCTGCGCGTCCGGCACCTTCGTAACCAGCTCTTTAAACAGGGTCGGGATATCGTGATACTCATTCGGATCGCCCTGACGGAAGTACAATTCAGGCGCGATAGCCAGATAGCCTTCCTGCGCCAGGCGACGACAAAGATCGCGAATATGCTCATGCACGCCGAAGATTTCCTGCACCACGATGACGATCGGCAATGGGCCATCAGCGTTTTTCGGGCGGGCATGGTAAGCCGGCATGTTTTCCCCCTGAGAGGGAATAGAGGTCTCTCCGGCGACAATATGCTCTTCCGGCGTATGAACGGCGGTTGCGGCATGCGGCGAGGCTGCAGGTGCGAATCCAGGTTGCTTGGTGGTGGTCATGGTATTCTCCGTACCCTTATTTATTAGCGCATCAGTAACTATAGACCCTTTACCTTTAGTTCGGGCGGTAATAAAGCACAGTGCCTGAAAGCGGCTATCTTTTGTTCAGTGACGATGAATATAACTTGTTAATGTGATGTTTATCACTATTTACTGAAAAACAACTGCAATCATTATTGTTCTTGGTGACTAACATCACAAAATGTTGCCAAGGGCTTCTGTACAGTACCGTTTTGCTTCTGCTGATAATTCGACCCACAGAGGAGTTTTTTATGTCCAAGTCTGATGTTTTTCATCTCGGCCTCACCAAGAACGATTTACAAGGGGCTACGCTGGCTATCGTCCCTGGCGATCCGGAGCGTGTGGAAAAGATCGCCGCGCTGATGGATAAGCCGGTTAAGCTGGCATCTCACCGCGAATTTACCTCCTGGCGCGCGGAACTGGACGGCAAACCGGTGATCGTCTGCTCCACCGGCATCGGCGGCCCGTCTACGTCTATCGCTGTGGAAGAGCTGGCGCAGCTTGGCGTGCGTACCTTCCTGCGCATTGGCACCACCGGCGCCATTCAGCCGCACATCAACGTTGGCGATGTGCTGGTGACTACCGCTTCCGTTCGTCTGGACGGCGCCAGCCTGCACTTCGCGCCGATGGAATTCCCGGCCGTCGCAGATTTCGCCTGCACCACCGCGCTGGTGGAAGCAGCGAAATCCATTGGCGCCACCACCCATATCGGCGTGACTGCTTCCTCGGATACCTTCTACCCGGGACAGGAGCGTTACGACACCTTCTCCGGCCGCGTAGTGAGCCGCTTCAAAGGCTCCATGGAAGAGTGGCAGGCGATGGGCGTGATGAACTATGAAATGGAATCCGCTACGCTGCTGACCATGTGCGCCAGCCAGGGTCTGCGCGCCGGGATGGTGGCCGGGGTTATCGTTAACCGTACCCAGCAAGAGATCCCTAACGCCGAAACCATGAAGCAAACCGAAAGCCATGCGGTGAAAATCGTCGTGGAAGCGGCGCGCCGTCTGCTGTAATTCAACGCTTTCCCTGTCAGGCCGGATCCTCCGGCCTTTTTTTTGCGTCGCCTCTCGCAGGAAATTCCTTTTAAACTGGACGTTTGTACAGCACAATTCTATTTTGTGTCATCAGGTTATCGCAGGGGGCGTCGTGGATCTCTCCATTATTATCAGCGCGGTTATCGCACTGGCTGCTGGATTAATCGTCGGCTGGCTGGCGACCAAAGCGCGCGCCGATCAAATTCGGGCCGATCTTATCGAGGAGCGGCGAGAGCTGGATATTGAGCTGAGCGCCGCCCGTCAGCAGCTGGTACAGGAAGCCCACTGGCGTGAAGAGTGCGAGCTGCTGAACAACGAGCTGCGCAGCCTGCGGGATATCAATACCTCGCTGGAGGCCGATCTGCGGGAGGTTACCACCCGGCTCGAATCCACCCAGCTGCATGCGGAAGATAAGATCCGCCAGATGGTGAACAGCGAACAGCGCCTGAGCGAGCAGTTTGAAAACCTCGCCAACCGCATTTTCGAACACAGCAACCGACGCGTCGATGAGCAAAATCGCCAGAGCCTGCATGGCCTGCTGACACCGCTGCGCGAACAGCTGGACGGGTTCCGCCGCCAGGTGCAGGAGAGCTTCGGCCAGGAGGCGCGGGAAAGGCACACCCTGGCGCATGAGATCCGCAACCTGCAGCAGCTGAACGCGCAGATGGCGCAGGAGGCGCTGAACCTGACCAAAGCGCTGAAGGGCGATAACAAAACTCAGGGCAACTGGGGGGAAGTGGTTCTCACCCGCGTGCTGGAAGCCTCCGGCCTGCGGGAAGGCTATGAGTACCAGACCCAGGTCAGCATCGAGACCGACAACCGCTCGCGGATGCAGCCGGACGTCATCGTGCGCCTGCCGCAGGGTAAAGACGTGGTTATCGACGCCAAAATGACCCTTGTCGCCTATGAGCGCTATTTCAACGCCGAGGATGACTACACCCGCGAAGTCGCGCTGCAGGAGCACCTTGCCTCGGTGCGTAATCATATTCGCCTGCTGGGACGCAAGGATTATCAGCAACTGCCGGGCCTGCGCTCCCTCGACTATGTGCTGATGTTTATTCCCGTCGAGCCGGCATTCCTGCTGGCCATTGATCGTCAGCCCGAGCTCATTAGCGAGGCGCTGCAAAATAATATTATGCTGGTCAGCCCGACGACGCTGCTGGTGGCCCTGCGCACCATCGCCAATCTGTGGCGTTATGAGCACCAGAGCCGCAACGCGCAGAAGATCGCCGAGCGGGCGGGGCGCCTTTACGACAAAATGCGCCTGTTTGTGGACGATATGTCCACTATCGGCCAGAGTCTGGATAAAGCGCAAGAGAACTATCGCCAGGCGATGAAAAAGCTCGCTTCCGGGCGCGGTAATCTGCTGGCTCAGGCGGAGGCTTTTCGCGGGTTGGGCGTGGAGGTCAAGCGCGAGATTAATCCTGATTTAGTCGAACAAGCCACTGCTCAGGACGATCAATATCGTCTCGAAGAGGAGGATAACCTGCCGGAAAATGACGCATTTTCGCCCGACTCTGCCGAGGCGGTGCGCAGCCGGGAGGCGGCTCCGCCACGCTGAAACGTATGGGAAATGCGCTGAGTCTGATACACTCAGTGAACATTTTCTTGAAAAGCAAGCAGGCATAAAGATGGTTGAGGATTCACAAGAAACGACGCACTTTGGCTTTCAGACGGTCGCTAAAGAGCAGAAAGCGGACATGGTGGCGCATGTATTCCATTCTGTCGCCGCAAAGTATGATGTGATGAATGACTTAATGTCGTTTGGTATCCATCGTTTGTGGAAGCGTTTCACCATCGACTGCAGCGGTGTACGTCGCGGGCAGACCGTGCTGGATCTGGCGGGGGGTACCGGTGATTTGACGGCTAAGTTTTCCCGTCTGGTAGGGGAAACCGGCCGCGTTATGCTTGCTGATATCAATGATTCAATGCTCAAAATGGGCCGCGAAAAGCTGCGCAATATCGGCATCGTGGGTAATGTTGAGTATGTTCAGGCCAACGCGGAAGCCCTGCCGTTTGCTGATAATACCTTTGACTGCATCACCATCTCTTTCGGTCTGCGTAACGTGACCGACAAAGAGAAAGCGCTGCGTTCGATGTACCGCGTGCTGAAGCCGGGCGGACGTCTGCTGGTGTTGGAGTTTTCTAAACCCATTATTGAACCGCTGAGCAAAGCCTACGACGCTTACTCCTTCCATATCCTGCCGAAGGTGGGCGAGCTGGTGGCAAAAGACGGCGACAGCTATCGCTACCTGGCGGAGTCGATCCGTATGCATCCGGACCAGGAATCCCTGAAAGGGATGATGCAGGATGCAGGCTTCGAAAGCGTGGACTACTACAACCTGACGGCAGGTATCGTTGCTTTGCATCGCGGTTACAAGTTCTGACAGGAGGGACGCTATGCCTTTCACACCCCTGGTGACCGCTGGCATTGAAACGGCGCTGAATACTTTCCTCTGGCGCGACAAAGCGCTAAAACCGGCCCGCCAGCGCCTGCTGGGCAAGGTATTGCGGGTACAGCTGCAGGACTTCTCCACGCCCGTGGTGCTGGTGTTCAGCGAACGCCAGGTTGATGTCCTGAGCGCCTGGGAGGGAGAGGCCGACTGCACCGTGATTACCCGGCTCAGCGTACTGCCAAAACTGCGCAACCGTCAGCAGCTCACGGCGCTTATCCGCAGCGGCGAGCTGGAAGTGCAGGGCGATCTGCAGGTGGTGCAGAACATGGTCACCCTGTGCGATCTGGCAGAGTTCGATCCCGCTGAACTGCTGGCGCCTTACACCGGCGACATCGTGGCCGAAGGCGTCGGTAAAGTTCTCCGCGGCGGCGCTCAGTTTTTACTGAAAGGGGCGCAGCGCCAGCAGCGCTATGTCGCGGAAGCGATCACTGAAGAGTGGCGCCTGGCGCCGGGGCCGCTGGAGCTGGCCTGGTTTGCTGAAGAGACGACGGCTATTGAACGCGCGCTGGCCGCACTGGAAAAACGGCTGGAAACGCTGGAGGGCAAATGACGCCAGGAGAATTACGGCGCCTGTATTTCATCGTCCACACTTTTTTGAGCTACGGGCTCGATGAGCTCATCCCCAAAATGCGGATCACGCTGCCGCTGCGTATCTGGCGGCGGATGCTGTTCTGGATGCCAAACCGCCATCAGGATCAACCCCTTGGCGCCCGTCTGCGGCTGGCGCTTCAGGAGCTGGGGCCGGTGTGGATTAAATTCGGCCAGATGCTTTCCACGCGGCGGGATCTCTTTCCGCCGCATATTGCCGATCAGCTGGCGCTGTTGCAGGACCGCGTGGCGCCCTTTGACGGGAAGCTCGCGCAGCAGCAGATAGAGAAAGCGATGGGTGGCCTGCCGGTGGAGGCCTGGTTTGATGATTTCTCCGTTGAGCCGTTAGCCTCGGCGTCTATCGCCCAGGTGCATACCGCGCGTCTGAAAGAGAACGGCAAAGAGGTGGTGATCAAGGTTATCCGTCCGGATATTTTGCCGATCATTAAAGCGGACATGAAGCTCATCTACCGCCTGGCGCGCTGGGTGCCGCGTCTGCTGCCTGACGGCCGCCGTCTGCGCCCGCAGGAGGTGGTTCGTGAGTATGAAAAAACGCTGCTGGACGAGCTGAACCTGCTGCGGGAATCCGCTAACGCCATTCAGCTGCGGCGTAATTTCGAAGACAGCCCGATGCTGTATGTGCCGGAAGTGTACCCCGACTACTGCAGCGAAAGCATGATGGTGATGGAGCGCATCTACGGCATTCCGGTGTCCGACGTCGAGGCGCTGGAGGCTCAGGGAACCAACCTGCAGCTGCTGGCGGAGCGGGGCGTGCAGGTCTTCTTCACCCAGGTGTTTCGCGACAGTTTTTTCCATGCTGATATGCACCCTGGCAACATATTCGTCAGCTACGAGCACCCGGAAGATCCGCAGTATATCGGCATCGATTGCGGCATTGTCGGCTCGCTGAACAAAGAAGATAAGCGCTATCTGGCGGAAAACTTTATCGCCTTTTTCAACCGCGATTATCGTAAGGTTGCCGAGCTGCACGTCGACTCCGGTTGGGTTCCGCCGGATACTAATGTCGAAGAGTTTGAGTTCGCGATCCGCACGGTCTGCGAGCCCATCTTTGAGAAGCCGCTGGCGGAGATCTCCTTCGGCCACGTGCTGCTTAATCTGTTCAACACCGCGCGGCGCTTCAATATGGAAGTCCAGCCGCAGCTTGTTTTGCTACAGAAGACATTACTTTACGTAGAAGGGGTAGGCCGGCAGCTCTATCCTCAGTTAGACTTGTGGAAAACGGCGAAGCCTTTCCTTGAGTCGTGGATCAAAGATCAGGTCGGTATTCCGGCGCTGGTGCGCGCGTTTAAAGACAAAGCGCCGTTCTGGATCGAAAGAATGCCTGAAATACCTGAGCTGGTGTATCAGAGCCTGCAGCAGAGCAAACAGCTGCAGACCAGCGTCGATACTATCGTGCGGGATATGCATGTGCGTCATGTGCGCCAGGGCCAATCCCGTTATCTGTTTGGTATAGGCGCGGTTTTATTGCTCAGTGGTACGCTGCTCTTTATCCATCGCCCTGAGTGGGGAATGATGCCCGGCTGGCTGATGGCCGGCGGTGTCGTGACCTGGCTGATTGGCTGGCGAAAAACCCGCTGATCGGTTCGCCACTTCATGACGCAGGCTTATTTGCGCAAAATCATGCCGGTGGCCTGACGGCGAGGCGGCTGGCAGGATGGCGTGTATAATGCGTCCACATAATTCATCATCTGTCATAGGGGAACGTGTATGGGTGGTATCAGTATTTGGCAGTTATTAATTGTTGTCGTCATCGTAGTTCTGCTATTCGGGACGAAGAAGCTGAGCTCACTGGGGTCAGACTTAGGGGCATCCATCAAAGGCTTTAAAAAAGCCATGAGTGATGATGATAAACCCGAAAAGTCGGCGCCAGACGCAGATTTCACGGCGAAAACTATCGCCGACAAACAGGATGATGCAAAAAAAGACGAGACAAAACGCCACGACAAAGAGCAGGTGTAACTCGTGTTCGATATTGGTTTTAGTGAACTACTGCTGGTGTTTGTAATTGGCCTCATTGTTCTGGGGCCACAGCGGCTTCCCGTCGCGGTTAAAACGGTGGTTGGCTGGATCCGTACGCTACGGTCGCTGGCGACCACGGTGCAGAATGAGCTGGCTCAGGAGCTAAAACTGCAGGAGTTCCAGGAGAGCCTCAAGAAGGTGGAAAAGGCCAGCCTGAATAACCTGACGCCGGAGCTGAAAGCCTCTATGGACGAGCTGCGCGAGGCCGCGGAGTCGATGAAGCGCTCCTATAGCGCCCACGATCCGGAAAAGGCCAGCGACGAAGCGAATACCATCCATAATCCGGTGGTGAAAGGCAGCGAAGCGCAGCGGCAGGACGTCACGCCGGCGACGGCCGAACATCAGGCCAGCGCTCCGGTTCATGCGCCGGAGCCCGTGGCCGACGAGCAACCCGCTTCACCGGCAGAGAAAACATCCGCTACGGCGGCTGCCCCCCATTCTTCCCCCGCATCGAGTGATAAACCGTAAACATGGGCGTAGACGATACACAACCGCTAATTTCGCATCTGATTGAGCTGCGCAAGCGTCTGCTCAACAGCATCATTGCTATCCTGGTGATCTTCCTGGCGCTGGTCTATTTCGCCAATGATATCTATCAGCTGGTCTCGGCCCCGCTTATCAGCAAGATGCCGGTAGGCGCGACGATGATCGCCACCGATGTCGCTTCACCTTTCTTTACGCCGATAAAGCTGACCTTTATGGTGTCGGTGATCCTGTCGGTGCCGATTATTCTGTATCAGGTATGGGCCTTCGTCGCGCCGGCGCTGTATAAGCACGAGCGCCGGCTGGTGGTGCCCTTGCTGGTCTCCAGCACGCTGCTGTTCTATATCGGCATGGCTTTCGCGTATTTTGTCGTGTTTCCGCTGGCGTTCGGCTTTCTGACCCATGCTGCCCCGGAGGGGGTGCTGGTCTCGACCGATATCCGCAGCTATCTCGACTTCGTGATGGCGCTGTTTATGGCGTTCGGGGTCTCTTTTGAGGTGCCGGTCGCCATTGTGCTGCTCTGCTGGATGGGCGTCACTACGCCGGAAGAGCTGCGCAAAAAACGGCCGTATGTGCTGGTGGGCGCCTTCGTGGTGGGCATGCTGCTGACGCCGCCGGACGTGTTCTCGCAGACGCTGCTGGCCATTCCGATGTACTGTCTGTTTGAAGTTGGGGTGTTCTTCGCCCGCTTCTACACCGGGAAGCGCCTGACGCGCGATGACGATGCCGTGGCCGAAGCTGAAGCCGCTGAGCACAGAGAAGAGTAATACCGCCAACCGCCCGTCAGGGCGGTTGTCATATGGAGCGATCATGTTTGATATCGGCGTTAATCTGACCAGTTCACAGTTTGCCCGCGACCATGATGAGGTGGTGGCGCGCGCCCGGTCGGCGGGGGTCCACGGCATGCTGCTGACCGGCACAAATTTGCCGGAGAGCCAGCAGGCGCAGAGAATGGCGAGCCATTACGCCGGCTGCTGGTCCACGGCGGGGGTTCATCCCCATGACGGCAGCAGCTGGACGCCAGCGGTCGCCGAGGCGATTTATGTCCTTGCCCGCGAGCCGCAGGTGGTGGCGATAGGGGAATGTGGTCTGGATTTTAATCGTAATTTCTCCACGCCGCAGGAGCAGGAGGCGGCATTCAGCGCCCAACTGGCGCTGGCCGCCGAGCTGTCGATGCCGGTGTTTTTACACTGCCGCGACGCCCACGACCGGTTTCTGACGCTACTTAAACCCTGGCTTGGGAAGATCCCGGGCGCGGTGCTGCACTGCTTTACCGGCAGCCGCAGCGAGGTGCAGGAATGTCTGGATCTGGGGCTGTTTATCGGCATTACCGGTTGGGTGTGCGATGAGCGGCGCGGGCTCGAGCTGCGAGAGCTACTGCCGGCGATCCCGGCGGAACGTCTGCTGCTGGAGACCGATGCGCCTTATCTGCTGCCGCGCGACCTCAAGCCGAAACCCGCCTCGCGTCGTAACGAGCCCGCGTATTTGCCGCATATCCTGGCCAGCGTCGCGGCCTGGCGCGGCGAGGAGGCGCGGTGGCTTGAGGCGCAAACGGACGCAAACGTCAGAGCGCTGTTTGGTATCGACGTTATCGGCGCTTAGATTTTCTGGAAATCGGTGTTTTTAACGCTCTGCAGGACTTGCTTATTCAGCAGGTTTAACAGCAACATAGAGCGTGCTTCACCGTCCGGCTCGGTAAAGATAGCCTGTAAGCCTTCGAACGCGCCGTCGGTGATCAGTACGCTATCGCCCTCATGCGGTGTTTCCGGGTCGGTGATGCCTTCCGGTTTATAGATAGAGAGCTGATGGATGACCGCCGAGGGGACGATAGCGGGTAGGGCGCCAAAGCGCACGAAGTTGTTAACCCCGCGGGTGGCGCTGATGGTGGTGGTATGAATCACCTCTGGATCGAACTCAATAAACAGGTAGTTCGGGAACAGCGGTTCGCTGACCATGGTGCGTTTACCGCGAATGATTTTTTCCAGCGCAATCGTCGGCATCAGGCAGTTAACTGACTGACGTTCCAGATGTTCCTGGGCTCGTTGTAGCTGCCCACGTTTGCAATACAGTAAGTACCAGGCTTGCATAATGACTCATTCCACTTCTAATAACGGCAAGCATAACAAATGGCTGGTGTAATCGCGAAAGCCATTATAATTGAAATCCAAATTTCAGCGTTCTTTCACGCTAATTTAACAAAATTACAGCATCTCGCCGTTGAACACCGTATAATTAGCCGCCTGTAGAGAGGTCAATAACACTTTCATGAAATATCACGATCTTCGCGACTTTCTGACACTCCTGGAACAACAGGGCGAACTAAAACGTATCACTCTGCCGGTCGATCCCCACCTGGAAATCACCGAAATTGCCGACCGCACCCTGCGCGCTGGCGGTCCGGCGTTGCTGTTTGAGAATCCGAAAGGCTATACCATGCCGGTGCTGTGCAACCTGTTCGGCACGCCGCGGCGCGTGGCGCTGGGAATGGGTCAGGAGGACGTCAGTTCGCTGCGCGAGGTGGGTAAGCTGTTAGCCTTTCTGAAAGAGCCTGAGCCGCCCAAAGGTTTCCGCGATCTGTTTGATAAGCTGCCGCAGTTTAAGCAAGTGCTGAATATGCCGACCAAACGTCTGCGCGGCGCCCCCTGCCAGCAAAAAATCATCCAGGGCGATGACGTCGACCTGAGGAAAATCCCGATTATGACCTGCTGGCCGGACGATGCCGCGCCGCTGATCACCTGGGGGCTGACGGTGACCCGCGGGCCGCACAAAGATCGGCAGAACCTGGGGATTTATCGCCAGCAGCTGATTGGCAAAAACAAACTGATTATGCGCTGGCTGTCTCATCGCGGCGGCGCACTGGATTTCCAGGAGTGGAGCGCGGCGCGTCCGGGCGAACGCTTCCCGGTTTCTGTGGCGCTCGGCGCCGACCCAGCGACCATTCTTGGCGCGGTGACCCCGGTGCCGGATACGTTGTCGGAATATGCCTTTGCCGGGCTGCTGCGCGGTACCAAAACCGAAGTGGTGAAATGCGTCTCGAACGATCTTGAAGTGCCTGCCAGCGCAGAGATTGTGCTGGAAGGTTATATCGAGGCCGGGGAGATGGCGCCGGAAGGTCCGTATGGCGACCATACCGGCTACTACAATGAAGTAGACCAGTTTCCGGTGTTTACGGTCACCCATATTACCCAACGTGAAGACGCGATTTATCATTCGACCTATACCGGCCGTCCGCCGGATGAGCCTGCGGTGCTGGGCGTGGCGCTGAATGAAGTCTTCGTCCCGATCCTGCAAAAACAGTTTCCGGAAATCGTCGATTTCTATCTGCCGCCGGAAGGGTGCTCCTACCGCCTGGCGGTGGTGACGATGAAAAAACAGTATGCAGGCCATGCCAAGCGCGTGATGATGGGCGTCTGGTCGTTCCTGCGCCAGTTTATGTACACCAAATTCGTGATTGTCTGCGATGACGATGTCAACGCCCGCGACTGGAACGATGTGATTTGGGCGATCACTACCCGTATGGACCCGGCTCGTGATACGGTACTGGTAGAGAATACGCCAATTGATTATCTGGATTTTGCCTCGCCGGTTTCCGGCCTGGGTTCAAAAATGGGGCTGGATGCCACCAATAAATGGCCTGGCGAAACCCAGCGTGAATGGGGTCGCCCAATCAAAAAAGATCCTGCCGTCACGGCGCGCATTGACGCCATCTGGGATGATCTGGCCATCTTTAAACAACAGTAAGCGGGGCTAACGCCGCTGTTTTGCTCTATAGACCCGACAGAGGGGACGCATGACAACCTTAAGCTGTAAAGTGACCTCGGTGGAGGCGATTACCGATACCGTGTATCGTGTTCGATTAGTACCGGAAGCGGCATTCTCTTTCCGCGCTGGCCAGTATCTGATGGTGGTAATGGATGAGCGCGACAAACGCCCATTCTCCATGGCCTCCACGCCGGCGGAACAGGAATTTATCGAACTGCATATCGGCGCCTCGGAGCTCAATCTGTACGCGATGGCGGTCATGGATCGCATCCTGAAAGAGCGCGAAATTGAGGTTGATATCCCGCATGGCGAAGCCTGGCTGCGTGAAGATGAAGACCGCCCGCTGATTTTGATTGCCGGCGGCACCGGCTTCTCTTATGTGCGTTCTATTCTGCTGACCGCGCTGTCACGCAATCCTCAGCGCGATATCGCGATTTACTGGGGCGGCCGCGAGACCAAACATCTGTACGATCTGGCTGAGCTGGAAGCCTTGAGCGTCAAACATCCGAATCTGCGCATTGAGCCGGTTGTTGAGCAGCCGGAAGAGGGCTGGCGTGGGCGTTCCGGCACCGTGCTGACCGCGGTGCTGCAGGATTACGGTACCCTGGCCGATCACGATATCTATATTGCCGGGCGTTTTGAGATGGCCAAGATTGCTCGCGACCTGTTCTGCAACGAACGCGGCGCGCGCGAAGATCGCCTGTTTGGCGACGCGTTTGCCTTTATCTGATATCTGCAAATAAAAAACCCGCCCCTGACAGGCGGGAAGAACGGCAACTAAACTGTCTCTCTTCGCCAATGACGTCATAACTGCGTCGGCTGCGCTCGCTCACCCGAATCACTTACTTCAGTAAGCTCATCGGGGTTCGCTCGCTTGCCGCCTTGTTCTGACGCCATTGGCTGTGAGATACCCTTTTGTAAATTTACACCCGCTCAAACACGGTGGCGATCCCTTGTCCCAGGCCAATGCACATGGTGGCGAGGCCGAACTGGGCATCTTTACGCTCCATCTGATTGATCAACGTGGTGCTAATACGCGCCCCGGAACAACCCAGCGGATGACCGAGCGCGATCGCCCCGCCGTTAAGGTTGATCTTCTCATCGATCTGCTCCATCAGGCCCAGATCTTTAATGCACGGCAGGATCTGCGCGGCAAAGGCCTCATTCATTTCAAAGACGTCGATATCGCTGGTGGATAAGCCCGCTTTTTTCAGCGCCAGCTTCGAGGCGGGAACCGGGCCATAGCCCATAATGGACGGGTCGCAGCCGACCACCGCCATCGAACGGACGCGGGCGCGTGGCTTCAGCCCCAGTTCGCGGGCGCGACTTTCGCTCATCAGCAGCATCGCCGCCGCGCCATCGGAAAGGGCGGAAGAGGTACCCGCCGTTACCGTACCGGTCACCGGGTCAAACGCCGGCCTCAGGGTAGACAGCGTCTCGACGGTGGTTTCCGGGCGGATCACTTCGTCATAGTTAAAGGACTTCAGTACGCCATCGGCATCGTGGCCGCCGGTGGGGATAATCTCGGCTTTGAATGCGCCGGACTGGGTCGCAGCCCAGGCGCGGGCGTGGGAGCGCGCGGCGAACTGATCCTGCATTTCCCGGCTAATGCCGTGCAGACGCGCCAGCATTTCAGCGGTCAGCCCCATCATCCCTGCCGCCTTCGCCACGTTGCGACTCAGGCCCGGGTGGAAATCGACGCCGTGGCTCATCGGCACATGGCCCATGTGCTCCACGCCGCCAATCAGGCAGACGCTGGCATCGCCGGTCATGATCATGCGTGCGGCATCGTGCAGCGCCTGCATGGAAGAACCGCACAGACGGTTAACCGTGTTTGCCGGTACCGAATGCGGGATCTCCGCCAGCAGCGCCGCGTTACGGGCGATGTTAAAACCCTGCTCGAGGGTTTGCTGCACGCAGCCCCAGTAGATATCGTCTATCGCGCTTGCCTCAAGCGACGGGTTGCGCGACAGCAGGCTACGCATCAGGTGCGCGGAGAGGTCTTCCGCGCGCACGTGGCGAAATGCGCCGCCCTTTGAACGGCCCATCGGGGTGCGAATAGCATCGACAATGACAACCTGTTCCATTGTGACTCCTTAAGCCGTTTTCAGAGCGCCAACCGGACGGGCTGGCTCTACCTGGGGATAATACGCTTCGTTATGGCGCGCTTTGTCACGCAGACCGGCAGGGACTTCATACAGCGGCCCAAGGTGCTGGTACTGCTGCGCCATATCGAGATACTTCGCGCTGCCGATGGTATCCAGCCAGCGGAAGGCGCCGCCGTGGAACGGAGGGAAGCCGAGGCCGTATACCAGCGCCATATCCGCTTCCGCCGGGCTGGCGATAATGCCTTCTTCCAGGCAGCGGACGACTTCGTTAACCATCGGGATCATCATGCGGGCGATAATCTCTTCATCGCTGAAATCGCGCTTCGGCTGGCTGACGTCGGCCAGCAGGCTGTCGACGGCGGCATCTTCTTCTTTCTTCGGCTTACCTTTGCTGTCGTCTTTATAGCGCCAGAAGCCGAGGCCGTTCTTCTGGCCGAAACGGTTGGCGTCAAACAGGGCGTCGATGGCGTCGCGATAATCTTTCTGCATCCGCTGCGGGAAGCCCGCCGCCATGACCGCCTGAGCATGGTGCGCGGTGTCGATGCCGACCACGTCCAGCAGATAGGCCGGGCCCATCGGCCAGCCAAACTGTTTCTCCATCACTTTATCGACTTTGCGGAAATCCGCCCCGTCGCGCAGCAGCTGGCTGAAGCCGGCGAAGTAGGGGAACAGCACGCGGTTGACGAAGAAACCGGGACAATCATTGACCACGATTGGCGTCTTGCCCATTTTGCTGGCCCAGGCGACGACTTTGGCAATGGTCTTATCCGAGGTTTTTTCGCCGCGGATCACTTCTACCAGCGGCATGCGATGCACCGGGTTAAAGAAGTGCATGCCGCAGAAGTTTTCCGGGCGCTGCAGAACGCTGGCCAGCTCGCTGATGGGGATCGTTGAGGTGTTGGACGCCAGCACGGTATCCGGGCGGATTTTATCTTCCGTTTCCGCCAGCACCGCTTTCTTCACTTTCGGGTTTTCCACCACCGCTTCAACGACCACGTCCACGCGATCAAAACCGCTATACTCCAGCGTTGGCTGAATGGTGCTTATTACTCCGGCCAGCTTCAGACCGTCGATTTTGCCGCGTTCAAGCTGTTTATTCAGTAGCTTCGCCGCTTCGGTCATGCCGAGCGTCAGCGATTTATCGTTGATGTCCTTCATGATGACCGGCACGCCTTTCCACGCCGACTGATAAGCGATGCCGCCGCCCATAATGCCCGCGCCCAGGACGGCGGCCTGCTTCGGCGTTTCGACATCTTTGGTCAGTTTTTTCGCTTTCGCTTTGACGTACTGGTCGTTGAGGAAGATACCGACCAGCGCGCGGGCCTCATTGGTATGAGCCAGCGGAACAAAACTTTTATTTTCCAGCACCAGGGCCTCTTCACGACCAAGACGCGCGGCGGCTTCAATGGTTTTCACCGCGGTGATCGGCGCCGGATAATGCTTCCCGGCGGTTTGCGCGACCATGCCTTTGGCGATGGTGAAACTCATCGTCGCTTCAATTTTGCTGAGCTTCAGCGGCTCCAGCTTCGGTTGACGTTTCGCTTTCCAGTCCAGGTCGCCCTGAATCGCCTGGCGCAGGATCGCCAGCGCGCCGTCGCGCAGTTTGTCGGCAGCAACTACGCCATCCACCAGGCCGATTTTCAGCGCTTGATCGGCACCGACATCTTTCCCGGCAGCAATGATCTCCAGCGCGCTGTCGGCGCCGAGCAGGCGCGGCAAACGGACTGAGCCGCCGAAGCCTGGCATAATGCCGAGTTTGGTTTCCGGCAGACCAATGCGCAGATCCGGCGTCGCCAGGCGGTAATCGGTCGCCAGGACGCATTCACAACCGCCGCCCAGCGCGTAACCGTTGACGGCGGAGACAGTGGGGACGGGAAGATCTTCCAGACGGTTGAAGACGCTGTTAGCAAAATGCAGCCATTGGCTTAACTGCTCCTCAGGGACCAGGAACAGTGAGAGGAATTCCGTAATATCCGCGCCGACGATAAACGCCGCTTTTTCAGAGCGCAGCATCAGGCCTTTGAGATCGTTTTGTTTTTCCAGTACGTCCAGCGCATGACCGAGGCTGGCTACGGTTGCGGTATCAAGCTTGTTGACCGAACCTGGGGCATCGAACACCAGTTCGGCGATGCCATCTTCCAGCCAGTCGAGGTACAGGGTGTCGCCTTTGTAGAGCATGTCAGTCTCCTGAATCCAGCAATATGATCTGGTCATACCAGATGAAACGGAGTGTGGAATTTATGTTAAAGAATTGCAAATTACTCTTTAAATAATTGCTGGTCGGATCACATCCGGTGGAAATCACCCGCACGCAGGTCGATGTGCTAAGATGCGGAGTATCACGATCCCATAAAAGCAAAGGACAAAAGATGGAATCCCTGGCCGCGCTCTATAAAAATCATATTGTTACCCTACAAGAACGTACCCGCGACGTCCTGTCCCGTTTTCAGATGGATGCTCTGCTGATTCACTCCGGCGAGCTGGTTAACGTCTTCCTTGATGACCATCCGTACCCGTTCAAGGTCAATCCGCAGTTCAAAGCCTGGGTGCCGGTGACTCAGGTGCCTAACTGCTGGTTGCTGGTGGACGGTGTGAATAAACCGAAGCTGTGGTTCTATCTGCCGGTTGATTACTGGCATAACGTTGAGCCGCTGCCAACCTCGTTCTGGACCGAAGAGGTCGATGTGGTCGCGCTGCCGAAGGCCGATGGCATCGGCAGCCAACTGCCTGCCGCTCGCGGAAATATTGGTTATATCGGGCCGGTGCCGGAGCGCGCGCTGGGTCTGGGAATCGCCGCGGATAAGATCAACCCGAAAGGGGTTATCGATTATCTGCATTACTACCGGGCTTACAAAACCGATTACGAGCTGGCCTGTATGCGTGAAGCGCAGAAGTCGGCGGTGAATGGTCATCGTGCGGCCTATGAAGCTTTTCAGTCCGGGATGAGCGAATTCGATATCAATCAGGCCTATCTTACCGCAACCGGTCACCGCGATACCGACGTGCCTTACAGCAACATCGTGGCGCTGAACGAGCATGCTTCTGTCCTGCACTACACCAAACTGGACCACCGCGCTCCGGCGGAAATGCGCAGCTTCCTGCTCGACGCCGGTGCGGAATATAACGGCTATGCTGCGGATCTGACGCGGACCTGGGCGGCACACGGCGATAACGATTTCGCCCATCTGATTAAAGACGTTAACGACGAGCAGCTGGCGCTGATTAGCACCATGAAAGCCGGGACTCGCTACGTCGATTACCATATCCAGTTCCACCAGCGTATTGCGAAACTGCTGCGTAAACACCAGTTAGTCACTGACATGAGCGAAGAGGCGATGGTGGAAAACGATCTGACCGGGCCATTTATGCCGCACGGGATTGGTCATCCGCTGGGTCTGCAGGTGCATGATGTTGCTGGCTTTATGCAAGACGACTCCGGTACGCATCTGGCGGCGCCAGCGAAATACCCGTATCTGCGCTGCACCCGTATTATCGAGCCGCGTATGGTGTTGACCATTGAACCCGGCATCTACTTTATCGAGTCGTTACTGGCGCCGTGGCGTGAAGGCCCGTTCAGCAAACACTTCAACTGGCAAAAAATTGACGCCATGAAGCCATTCGGCGGGATCCGTATCGAAGATAACGTGGTGGTTCACGAAAACAGTATCGAAAATATGACGCGCGATCTGAAGCTGGCCTAATGGAGAGCTGGTTAATCCCGGCGGCGCCCGTTTCCGTCGTTGAGGAGATCAAAAAGAGCCGTTTTATCACGTTGTTGGCGCATACCGACGGCGTGGCGGCGGCGAAAGCCTTTGTCGAGTCCGTCAGAGCGGATCACCCCGATGCCCGTCACCACTGCGTGGCGTGGGTCGCCGGACCGCCTGATGATTCGCAACAGCTTGGGTTTTCTGATGATGGCGAACCGGCGGGAACGGCGGGTAAACCGATGCTGGCGCAGCTGATGGGAAGCGGCGTCGGCGAGATAACCGCTGTCGTCGTACGTTACTACGGTGGTATCCTGCTGGGCACCGGCGGCCTGGTGAAAGCCTATGGCGGCGGTGTTCATCAGGCGCTGGCGCAGTTGACGACACTGCGCAAGACGCCGTTAACGGCATATACTTTGCAATGTGAATATGGGCAACTGGCCGGCGTCGAAGCGCTGCTCGCCCAATTTTCCGGCAACGTCGTTGAAAGCGAATATCTGGCGTCGGTTCGGCTGCGCGTGGCGCTTCCCCAGGCTGAAGTGGCGGCTTTTTCAGCAAAACTGGCTGATTTTAGTCGCGGTTCATTGCAATTGCTGAAGATTAACGAATAATCCCCTCTGTTTTTTTGCCTACCAAAGGAAGCGCCAGAGATGCATTTTCGCGCCATAACCCGAATCGTTGGATTACTGGTCATCTTGTTTTCGGGGACGATGATCGTCCCGGGATTAGTGGCCCTGATATATCGCGATGGCGCGGGACGGGCCTTCACTCAAACTTTTTTTGTCGCTCTGGCGATCGGCTCCATGCTGTGGTGGCCGAACCGTAAGCAAAAGGGCGAACTGAAATCCCGTGAAGGATTTCTGATCGTGGTGCTGTTCTGGACCGTGCTGGGTAGCGTAGGGGCCTTGCCCTTTATTTTCGCCGAACAGCCGAACCTGACGGTGACGGATGCCTTCTTCGAGTCATTTTCCGGCCTGACGACGACCGGGGCGACCACCCTGGTGGGGCTGGACTCGCTCCCGCACGCTATCCTCTTTTACCGGCAGATGCTGCAGTGGTTCGGCGGCATGGGGATCATTGTGTTGGCGGTGGCGATTCTGCCTATCCTCGGCGTCGGGGGGATGCAGCTCTACCGTGCGGAAATGCCCGGCCCGCTGAAAGATAACAAGATGCGCCCGCGCATCGCCGAGACGGCAAAGACATTGTGGCTCATCTATGTGTTACTGACGGTCGCCTGCGCATTGGCGCTCTGGTTTGCCGGTATGCCGGCCTTCGATGCGATAGGGCACAGCTTCGCCACCATCGCCATCGGCGGTTTCTCGACTCACGATGCCAGCGTCGGCTATTTCAACAGCCCGATGATCAACTCCATCATTGCCATCTTCCTGCTGATCTCCGGCTGTAACTACGGTCTGCATTTTTCGTTGTTGAGCGGACGCAGCCTGAAGGTGTACTGGCGCGACCCTGAGTTTCGAATGTTCATTGGCGTCCAGTTGACGCTGGTCATCGTCTGTACGCTGGTGCTATGGCTTCATAACGTGTACGGCTCGGTGCTGACGACGCTGAATCAGGCGTTTTTCCAGGTGGTGTCGATGGCGACCACCGCGGGATTCACCACCGATAGCATTGCGCGCTGGCCGCTGTTCCTGCCGGTGCTTCTGCTGTGCTCCGCATTTATCGGCGGCTGCGCAGGCTCCACGGGCGGTGGCTTAAAGGTTATCCGTATCCTGTTGCTGTTCAAGCAGGGCAACCGTGAGCTTAAGCGTCTGGTTCACCCGAATGCGGTGTATAGCATTAAATTAGGTAACCGCGCGCTGCCGGAACGTATTCTGGAAGCGGTATGGGGATTCTTCTCCGCCTATGCGCTGGTTTTTATCATTAGTATGCTGGCTATTATCGCCACCGGGGTGGATGACTTCTCCGCTTTCGCCTCCGTGGTGGCGACATTGAACAACCTCGGGCCTGGGCTCGGCGTCGTCGCGGACAACTTTGCCACCATGAACCCGGTCGCGAAATGGATCCTGATTGCTAATATGCTGTTTGGTCGTCTGGAAGTGTTCACCTTACTGGTGCTCTTTACTCCCACTTTCTGGCGCGAATAACAGGAGTGCTCGTGAAAACTTTAATTCTCTTTTCCACCCGCGACGGGCAGACACGTGAAATCGCTTCGTTTCTCGCCTCTGAGCTTAAAGAGCTGGGTATCGATGCGGACACCCTGAATCTGAACCGTACCGATGACGTGGAATGGCATCATTATGATCGCGTGGTGATTGGCGCGTCGATTCGCTACGGACACTTTCATCCGGCAGTGGACCGCTTTGTGAAAAAGCACCTTGCAGCATTGCAGGCGCTGCCGGGGGCATTCTTTTCGGTGAACCTGGTTGCGCGTAAACCCGAGAAGCGCACGCCGCAGACCAACAGCTATACGCGCAAGTTTCTGCTCAACTCGCCGTGGCAGCCGCAGAGCTGCGCGGTGTTTGCCGGGGCGCTACGTTACCCGCGTTACCGCTGGTACGATCGGTTTATGATCCGCCTGATTATGAAAATGACCGGGGGCGAAACGGATACCCGTAAAGAAGTGGTCTATACCGACTGGCAACAGGTCTCCCGATTTGCCCGAGAAATCGCGCAAATGATCCGC
Organism: Klebsiella sp. GG_Kp146; assembly: GCF_040061975.1. Taxonomy (NCBI): domain Bacteria; kingdom Pseudomonadati; phylum Pseudomonadota; class Gammaproteobacteria; order Enterobacterales; family Enterobacteriaceae; genus Klebsiella; species Klebsiella sp. GG_Kp146. Next base: position 99 of record NZ_JBEAHA010000045.1, on the reverse strand, counting down.
AAACAGGGCGTTTAAACAGCGTCTTGATGGAAAAGCGAGCGAACGAAAAGTTTTTTTGCATTTCCCCTTGTCACCTCAGAATTACTCCCTATAATGCGC
>NZ_JBEAHA010000044.1:0-94612 GCF_040061975.1 Klebsiella sp. GG_Kp146 | reverse complement strand
CGACTGCAGTAGACATTTTCCCTGCTGCGGCCAGCTGCAGGAGCGCCGTCCCCGCGTCGACTGCAGTAGACATTTTCCCTGCTGCGGCCAGCTGCAGGAGCGCCGTCCCCGCATCGACTACAGTAGACATTTTCCCTGCTGCGGCCAGCTGCCGGGGCGTCATCACCGCGTCGACTACAGTAGACATTTTCCCTGCTGCGGCCAGCTGCCGGTGCGTCGTCACCGCGTCGACTACAGTAGACATTTTCCCTGCTGCGGCCAGCTGCCGGGGCGTCGTCACCGCGTCGACTACAGTAGACATTTCCCCGACTGCGGCCAGCTGCCGGGGCGTCGTCACCGGCATCGACCACAGTAGACATTCACCCTGCTGCGGCCCGCTACCAACTCCTCGCCACCGGCATCGACTACAGTAGACAATTACCCGACTGCGGCCCTCTACCAGTCCCCGCCACCGGCGTCGACCACAGTAGACATTCACCCTGCTGCGGCCCGTTACCAACACCCCGCCACCGGCATCGACCACAGTAGACATTCACCCTGCTGTGGCCCGCTACCAGCTGCCCGTCACCGGCGTCGACCACAGTAGACATTTTCCCTGCTGCGACCCGCTACCAGCTCCCTGCCACCTGCGTCGGCTACAGTGGACATTTTCCCTGCTGCGGCCCGCTACCAGCTCCCCGCCACCTGCGTCGGCTACAGTAGACATTTTCCCTGCTGCGGCCCGCTACCAGCTCCCCGTCACCGGCGTCGCCTACAGTAGACATTTACCCTGCTGCGGCCCGCTACCAGCTCCCCACCACCGGCGTCGGCTACAGTAGACATTTACCTAGCCGTGGTCCGCTCCCCGGGACGCCGCAACCTACGTCGACCACAGTAGACATTTACCCGGCTCCGGCCGCTCCCGGTTCCCCGCCACCGGCATCGACCACAGTAGACATTTACCCTGTTGTGGCCCGCCACCGACGTCGACTACAGTAGACATTTACCCTGCTGTGGCCCGCCACCGACGTCGACAACAGTAGACATTTACCCTGCTGTGGCCCGCCACCGACGTCGACTACAGTAGACATTTACCCTGCTGTGGCCGCTCACGGTTCCCCGTCACCGTCGTCGGCTACAGTAGACATTCACCCTGCGGCGACCCGCACCCGGGACTCCGCCGCCAGTATAGATCACAGTAGATATTTTCCCTGCTGCGGCCAGCTGCCGGTGCGTCGTCACCGCGTCGACTACAGTAGACATTTCCCCGGCTGCGGCCGCTCCCGGTTCCCCGCCACCGGCATCGACCACAGTAGACATTCACCCTGCTGCGGCCCGCTACCAACTCCCCGCCGCCAGCGTAGACTACAGTAGACAATTCCCCCTGCAGCGGCATCTCTCCTGCTGCGTCCAGCTGCCGGTTCACCTCCGCCAGCGTCGACTACAGTAGACAACTCTCCTGTTGCGGCCAGCTGCCGGTTCGCCTCCACCAGCGTCGACTACAGTAGACAACTCTCCTGTTGCGGCCAGCTGCCGGTTCACCTCGACCAACGTCGGCTACAGTAGACAACTCTCATGTTGCGGCAAGCTTTCGTATAACCAACTGGTCTATACTTCTCAGTGTGCGCTTTGCTATTTTTCCGTTTTTGTCACTAAACCACACAGGTGGTTGCTTCGAGATCGTCTTCAACAGCTGAAAGTCCCAAAGAGTCCTAAGTCTAGCGGTTAACTATCTGACTACATTCCAGTGTGGGAGCTTAAATGGACCTAAAAACGTGGATTAAACGATGCGAGAGTGAAATCGGTAAGCCCTACATCTGGGGTGCAAACGGACCGGATGCTTATGATTGTTCAGGTTTTGTTCAGTTTGCCCTGTCACTCATAAACCTGGACCCTCCCCGTGATAATACGGCCGCAGGTCTGTATCAACACTTCAGCAATAATGGGTACAGTTCTCCGGTGCCAATGGCTGATGATGCTGAAGTTGGCGACCTGCTTTTTTTTGGTACTGATAAAGGAGTATTTCATGTCGCGTTGGCGTGGGGAGACGGTCGAATGCTTGAAGCTGGCGGGGGAGGAAGCAAAACCGTAACTGTCGATATTGCTCGTAAACAGAATGCTGAAGTACGCATTCGTCCCATCACTCGAAGGCATGATCTGTATTCTATTTTGCGTCCAGCTTATTTGCCATGGACAGCGACCCAGTGGTTACGGGACTTAGAATATGATGACGACGTAGTCATTGGCCCAGGGCACTTCACCAACCTGCCACCACTAACCGAATGGCTGGATGATGGCCGTAGTATGCAACTGAAGCGACCATTTGGGTACATCTCGATGAATGATCGAGAATGGAACGTCCCTATCGACACCATTGTGGACGGAGCTTCCATACCGCGTGTTTTCTGGTCCCTAATAGGTGGACCGCTCGAAGGGCCTTATCGTAACGCGTCCATCGTTCATGATCATTTTTGCGACATACGTACTCAACCCTGGCCTGACGTACACCGAATGTTCCATGACGCGATGCTATGCAGCGGTGTTCCCTACCTCAAGGCACGTATCATGTTCTATGCGGTATATCGATTCGGGCCGCGCTGGATCAATATTCCATCGATCGAACTGGCAAGTTTTGGGGTGGCGAAAAGTACGTCAATGGTGTCAACGGAATTTCCGACTGAAGCTTTCGATGCCGATTCATTTATCGCAGACTGCATACGGATAGAACAAGAGAACCTTGACCTTCCTGCAATTGAGTTGCTTGCAGACTCACGAACATCAGCAATTAAAACCTAGTTCACCAATGCATGTGATAGAAGTGAATGTAACCTGTGTGCAACTGGCCGTTTCTTCACCGGTTAGTTGCAACCAGTATGACCAAGAGCAAGCAAAGTCTACCACCCAAGGCTCCCATATACCCATCACCAGCATCGAGTATAGTAGACATTCTCCCTGCAGCGGCCAGCTCTCTGCTCTCCTCCACCGGCATCGACTACAGTAGACAATCTCCCTTCTGAGGTCATTTGCCGGTACACAAACCGTTTACTTTAAAGACGGATTTCTCTTGATGATCTGAAATGCGATCTTATTACCTTCTTTAAGCTCTTGGTATTCAAGATATCCGATATCTTCCAACTGCTTAAGCGCCTTTCGTACTGTAGAGTTTTGAAGAGCCGGTCTCGAAGTCAGAGACAATCGTTTTCTAAAACGTTCAATACTAACGGGGATGGGATTAGGAGGAAGAGCCTCAATGAACGTGTATAAAGCTTGTGCCGATTCCTTACGAGCGAGGGCTTTAAGGGCCCTTAACTTCAGGAGTATCTTGTATTCCCCTACATACAGATCCTTCAGAGTTTTTGATGGGGTCAGGATGACTTTGTCATTGCCAATATCAACAGTGGACTCACCAATGAGTTGAACAAATTTTGTCACTTCAATGTTGGTTCCCCTATCCTTAGAGAACTCGACTACATTTGACATGAGCTTACGTAGTGAATCCTTGATTTTCTCACGAAACTCAGCCTTAAGACGTCCACGTGAGAAACCACATCGCATAGCAAATTCAGTGAATCGAATAGATATCGTGCCATCATCATTCGATTCAAGCTCATTATCCGTCAGGACCGAGATGATCCCGGTCCAGACTTTGAAATCTGTATCCATATCTAGCCTTGGTCCGGAAATGGTTATCCTCTCAAAGCCTTCTGATTTCGCTATCTCTAAATGCCTAAGGTCGTCTGAAGCATTAATGTTGGATCCTACATTAGGTTTTTTAGCGATAGCTTTATTCGTGGATTTTAATGTCGGGACAAAGACACCTAGACGCATAAGCGGAACCGTCTGAACACTAGTCTCTGATGTGGAAGAAAGGATAATAACTTCGCCAGTACTCTGGTTTGTCTCTTCAACATGCAAGAATGACTCATTGATTTTGCTAGACATTTTCCTTAAGTCCTAAGTATGAATAAATCAGTTAAAAGATAGCATACAGTAGACATTTTTATAGCATACAATAGACAATATATAGCATTCAGTAGACATATTGTAGATTACAGTAGACATTATTTAGCATACAGTAGACAGCAATCCCCTTTTAAGCCAAGCGGCACAAGGCTTCTGACGATCCGGGATCTTTTTGGTACTCTCTGGATCCTCTATGGATCAGTTATTGGATCTATCCTGTGGAAAACTACAATCAGAAAAAACTGTGCCGGTGGAAAGCGAGGCCTGGTTTAACATACATGCTTAGATTTACCTTCTCGTCTTCTCATTACAATGAAGTGACCCATAAACATTCACTGTTTATCGTATTGTGTTGAAATCATCTTCTAAAGCGACTTATTTGGGTTATGTATCAGAAACCAGTCATGGAAAGCCTTTTTACCATCAAAACCAGGTAGTTGATGGATAGACATATTCCAGTTGATTATTTTGACGATGAACCCTATGAATGCCAGTTCAGCCTCATTCAGTTCACCATCACCTCTCTTACGTAAAAAAAAGTCGTACCATCGTTCGTATGCCGGGACATTGATAGATTCTGAAGCCTCAAGCAGGCGTGGGATAAAATATACCAACTCGTCAAACGCTTTACTTCCTGGAGGGATATCGGCGCGGCTTAAGCTACAGAGAAGGTTTAAGGTGCACCTTAAATGATGCCACTGCAGAGACGGTGACGACGGTAATACATTCATGCTTATCGGCAGTTCATGCGGGATCAACGCAAGAAGCTGATTACCACTGCTGGTGAACTCCCTCTTGTACTGGTGTAAGGCATCAGGCTTAACCGTTTTCATCATTGGATGGTAGATCCATTTTTTCGCTTCCTCAGAAACGAAAAGTAACTTTTCTACCGCATCCATCAGCTTTATACCATCTCCCTTCTCCCGGTATGGAGCGACGATGCTTTCTATTCGAACCGCGTCTATCTCAACCAGCGCCAGCTGGCCGGTCTGGGCTAACAGGTCTGGATTTGGCTGGATGTCCTCAGCTGTATCATTGATGAAGATCCCGATAGTTGTGTCATTACACTGCCCGATAAGGTCAGCATTCAGCCCGCATACAATCCCACCAGCGGTGATGTTTTTAAGTGTGACAACACCTTTTTCCTTACCGTGCAAAAGGTGTGGAAGAGCCAGAAATTTTTTCTCCTGTATCTTCATCTGAATGTATTTTTTTAGATGTTGTAAGGTCAGTTCACTGCAAACGCCTTTAACATCCGTGGAGTGGCTGAAATGCCATTTTTTACTTTGTCCCTGTCTGGCTATGAGAGAGGTGCCACAGATGAGGCAAATACAGTTGCACGAAAGACCATTTTCAACACTGGCAATATCAACGATTTTATTTGTGTCTTTATCAAAACCAAATGGGATCCACTTTCGTGCATTGCGTTTCATGTTGATTCCTCGTTTAATGCAAATAAAATATTCTACATCAACCGCTTTACTCAAACCGGAAATAACATGATTAACTGGAAGTTATTTAAATATCATCAGGAATGAGACTCCACACAGAGGCGGGTATTTTGTCATATATCTTTTTCATATAAATCTCAGCCCTGCGGTGGTCATAAGCCCCATTCAGACTGATAATCTCGTTTATTGGTCCACCTTCCTCGTTTAATTTATCCTGGATACGTTCAAAAACTTTATCAAGGGTTTCTGTTGTACTGCATTTTCTGAACTTCAGGAGATAAACTTCTCTGAGGTTGCTTTCAGCATTTGGGCTTTTCAACAACGGCGCTCCGGGGCAGGTTTAAAACACTCAATACTTTCGAAAACAATAAATGAATGCCAACAGACTGGCAAGTCGGGCATTTCTGGTTTTTTGTTATTGTTCCTGGCTTTGAACAAAAATACTGTTAGTATACTGGTTATAAAACCAGTGCTGTTAAAAGACATGAGATCTTCCATGACAGATAGAACGAAGCTGATAGCCCTATCCCGGCCCGATGACATGAGCGCACTAGATGCGCTTAAGCTATTACGTTTCCGCCGCTACAACACTGCGAGAAGCCAGTTAAGGACCACCCGTGTCTGGTCGTCATGGTGTGCCAAAAATGGCCTGACGCCCTTCCCTGTGGCTGCTGTTGATGTTGAACGTTATATCAACGGGCTGAATGGATCCGTCAAAATGGCGACCATTTCTCATTTCATTGCTTGCCTTGCGAGCGTTAACGGGAGTCTCGGATTCCCTGACTTCCGCAACGTTCTTATTAAAGCGCTTGTCCAGGTCTGGCGGGCGCGGGAAAATGAGAAAAAAGTGGTTACCGGCCAGGCGCTTCCTTTTATGGTTGCAGACCTCAATATACTCCGTCGGGCCCTCCAGAAGAGCGACGACGTCAGGGATATCCGTGACCTGGCTATGATCTGGGTTGGTTTTGAAACGCTGCTGCGCAACGTGGAAATCAGGAGGATTAAAACCGGTGACCTCAAATGGCAAAATGACAGTGCCTGTTACCTTCTGGATGTGATGCGGACCAAAACAAGCCTGTCGAGCAACCTGACGTTTCAACTTTCGCCACAGTGCAGCCGACACGTCAGGCGACTGATTGAAACGGTGGAGTATACGGATACAGAAACCTTCGGGAACCGTTACCTGTTTCAACCTGTCAACGTCCATACAAACCGGTATTTTCCGGCCACCAGCAGTAAGCTGTCCAGAGGCAAATCTATAGATAACATGCTCCTGAAGACTGGCTTCAATCAGGCGTTGCTCACTCAGCTGCAGAAGGACTCACAGGTCACACGAGAGGATGTCGGTATTCTGTCCTCCAATTCACTGAACCAGGCATTTTCGCGCCTGTGGGATATAGCCGGTAAAGTGGGTGATAACCGGCAGTCTGGCCGGTACATTAAGTGGACAGGGCACAGTGTGCGAGTCGGGGGGGCTATTGAACTGTTTAGGGACGGATACACTCTGGAGAAAATTACGGAGATGGGGAACTGGTCTGATCCGAAAATGGTTTTCCGGTATATCAGGGCATACCTTGCCAGTGAAAAAGCCATGGTGAGCTTTATGCGCAATCATCTGGACGACATATAACCAGAGTCCTGAGATACCGGCAGGCAGGTGTTAACGTGGTGTGGGGGTTAATGAACCGTCGTTAAATATTAATCTCCTTTAAACCGGTTAATACAAAATTACCTTTTTCTGATAGTGTGTCGAAGTCAGTCAGACTGAATTCATGGGTATGAAACCAGACAACACGACACGTTGGACAGGTAACCGGTAATTCATCTTCGGCTATTTTCTCGCAATTATGGATAATTTCACCCTGCTCATTCCTGTCGATATTATAACCACTTGTGCAGAGTGTTTCGTACCCATGTGCACCTGTGACAATATGTGTGGCTGTTCTTTCTTTAATCTCTCCATTTACTTTTATTTGCTCACGAGTAGTAATGGTTCGTTTATTATTCATTGTCCCTCCGGATGGAATGTAAAAAAGAATGGCTATTACGCTTGTGTTCACCTTGGCTGCAGGCGGGGAAAGTTTCAGCCAAAACCACACAATCAGTGAAATCAATACTCAGCGCCTTTCTGAATGGATGCAGACTCAGCCTCATTTACCCTGTCATTGTGAAACGCCCCTGTTCCTTCATTATGCGGCCGTACGGCAGGAAGACGAAGAAATGTCTTATCTTGCTCCAGAATGGCTTCTGGTGCGTTTCACGAAGGAAAATTAGGGTGATTTAATTTGTTAGCGTTTCTGGTCTGCCTTTTCGGCTTTCCGTTGTTTTTTCAATCTCCGTTTTACCTTGATACCCGCCAGGGTGTAAAGAACCACACAGGCAATGAAATTTACCAGTGCAGCAAATTCCACCCCCAGATGAATCACTGCCGGTTTGATGGGCAAAAATAAAGCTACGAGAAGCAGAATAAATGAAATGATACACCGTAAGGACATCCCTTCCGTGCCGTCGCCCCGAATATTCTGGCTCGCACCGGCCCCGATTTTGCTTGTCAAAAAATTAAGGCCATACGCACACAGGGCGGTTACGACCATGAAAATTGCATAATTCATTATTCCTCCAGGGGTTTTAATTTCAGCCTGACCACATTTACCAGTTTCTTAATGCCGCCCTCGCCTGGAGCAAACACATAGCGATATCTCGGCCAGGTGGTGTGAGAAAAAACCTCACCAGCGGTATTCATATCGAGTGGCAAAAGTCTTGCTGTCTTGCTCTCTGGCAGTTTATCTACGGGGATCATCCCTTTCCTGAAACTCTTCATCATCAGTGCAAGTGGGTTTCTGCAATTTTTATTGCTCATGGTTTCTGTGTAACGGATCATCCCTCCCATCGTGATCTGGACTGTACCCAGTTCGCAGTCAAACTGTGGCATCGCAGGCCAGGAAGGAACTTCAAGACTCGTGCTGGTCAGAGCCTGCCCGTAGCCCTGCTCACTGGTTTCCACCGATGTGTTGAGTCTCGGGAACAGAGCATGCATATACCGGATGATCTTTACCACGCCGGGCGTACTGGCTTTGCGCTGATAGATATCAGGCAGCCAGGCCGATGTACTGGCCCATAAGGTGGTACTGGCATAAACCTGTTTCTCCATATGCCACAGAATGGAGGGATCCGAGAGGAAATGATGAACTGTCAGTAACTCAGCCAGAAATCTGTCTTCACTCGGTTGCGTCATAGCATTTTTAAAACTGATCTGAACCCGGAAACGTTCCTTCGCGTTCACAAACGATATTCCCCGACTGACCGCGACCTCGTAAAGCCTGTTGGCCGGGTCCGCATGACAAATACCGGTTAAAATCCGGCTCATGCCGACTCCTTAATCACTTCCACCAGCCCAATTCGGGGCAGGACAGATCGATATTTTTCATCAACATTTCCGCGCTTCTGCCTTTCACCTTTTTCGTAATCTTTTAACGGGTTAAAACGGCCCGGCTCACTGAACAAAATTAACGGTAAAGGGGCTCTGAAGTTGAGTTTGTACGGTCCGGACACGTCATCAGGATCATGTGGACTGGTGTACCTGATATTGACGTTAACAGCAGGAAAGTTACTTTCCCGGATGATGCGAAACTTCCTCAACTGCTCATCTTCATGGCTGACCTCTTCATTGAGCAATGACAACATCATGATTTCCTCACTACGCTCCTGCTTCAGTCGCTTAACATCCTGTATAGTCAACCTGATATCAGGCTGTAGTGCCGTTAGTTCCCTGCGTAAGCGATCAATAACCGTTTCCAGGCGGGTGAATTTATGAACGACCGGAATTTGCCAGGTGAAACCGAGTGTGCGAATTTTCTCAGTCACGATGCGGATGTTACGGGATGCCTGCAGGGTCACCAGCCACGGGCAAACCTGATGCAGAATTTCTGACCGGGAGTCCCTGTATTGAGTGATACTTTTGACCGCATCAGCAAACTTATCCCGTAGCCGGTTGATTTCTCCTACCAGCGCCAACACTTCGTCATGATTATTATTGACGACAATAAACCCGGGGTATTTACGGGTGATTTTGGTTGAATAAGGTTCATTTTTCGCCAAGCCTTTATCAACCCGCTGCTGCCGGTAAATGTCCACCAGGGTGTCGAGGCCAGGCACCGAGTGAGTCACCTTAATTTCCTGTGGGGGATGATACTCCTCCATGCTTCGTGGCTCCGGGAGCGAAGCAAGGTAAGCTGATCCGATCTCGCTATCCTGGAGTAAACTGTGCAGCTCATCGAGTTTGCGTAGTTGCTCTTCATTGTAATGTGCGAAGTCAGTATTCATTTCATCTCCCGATCATGTTTCCCGAGGGCGGACGTTAGTCGTTAAATGAATTCAGGTAAAGTTCTGAATGTCAGCCATAGCGGCAGGCGACGTCCGTCCTGACACACCCGAATCAACCGGTATCGTGTTTTCTCCATCGACACGAGCCAGTAACCAGCAGGGACAGGCCGGTTAATCGTTATCAGCTTCAGGCCGTAAAATCCCCACGAAATGAACATTCGCCCGGCGTGTTCGCTGAAAGAGATCCTAAAGGACGGATAAAGTAGCCAGAATGCCGTAAAGTAGAGATACCATGAATACGGAACCGTCATCTGCAGGATTTCATAGTTACGCACCGTCGCTGTAATGAGTCCAAGGCTTAAAATTGCCCCGATACCGGCATAGGCTTTAAACGATGCACTTTCGTAGTTCTTCCAGGTAATGTTTCCGATACTGTGCACTTTACCCATCGTCCTGCCTCACTGTAATTGGCTATGGCTCTTCATGCGTGGGAGGATATCGTTCTCCCACAGCGACTTTGAGCTCCCGTGACCACCGGTAAGGCGCATTGCACAAACTCGATCAAACACGGAAACTTCTTCCCTGATTGCATGGGTTTGACGATCCGTAAGCTCAATGTAGTCAGGAACAATCTGCATAACCGCGTTCATCATTTCGGCTTTCATAATCCGGGGGCCTTCCTCGGTATCTGCCACATAGGTCTCATCAACATTAAAACTAAATGAACAGAGGAGCTGGCCCTGGGCCTTTGGGCCCATCTGAACTCCTCTGCTGTCAACCGTCAAACGAACGATGGCAAAAGAGCCACCATCACTGGTAATATTTCTGACCAATATGCTGACAGGTGTCATATGCAACCAGCTGTAGATACCCAGGACTATTTCTTCTTTGAAAATCATATTCAATTTTTAGGTTCTCTTTTTTTTCATTAATGAATATGAAAGCATAAAAAAATGCTCTGTAAAGCCCTAATCTATCGAGAGCAGAGGTTTGGTATTTTTTAATTTGTACTCGATAATAATACCAGCAGCATCAGCTGTTGTTATTTCAGACAAGATTGCGTCAATAATTTCAGGGTCGGATATGTTATTGAACCCGAGTCTACGCACCCTCTCTTTTACACATTCAAAACGACGTGCTGTTGCTGTGTCAATGACAAGCGTGTTCACCGGCAAGCCGTCAGCTGCGCCATGCACATCATTCGTTTTCATGTTTGCTCTCCAGATCTGGAATATAATCAAAATTAAAAGCAACTGCCTTTTCTGGTGCACCATCTGCGATGAGCTTTAACCATGAGTATGAATCTTCCTGGTTTAAGAAGATAACCAGGTACCCCTGATCAGAAAGGTTATGTTGTTTTATGAAATCAATATCATTATCCATTCCGAAACCCAGAGGACCACGTACTATGCGTGATTGTGTTGGTAAGTGATGGCTGAACAAGGATAAGACGACTTCTCTCAGGTCTAAATTATCGTGAGCAATGAAAACCACCCTTCTACCATCAGTAACCGAAGATACGATGCTTTTAACACTGGCCTTAATGCTATAGCGATAAACTAACAGTCTCAGTCTGGTCATACTGAGACAAATGATACCTGCACTTGTGATTAAAGCACCATAAACTGAGCCTTCAACGAACCAGTTGATAAGCCCGACAGCCAATAAAGCAACAAAAGTAACTATGCTGAGAAGGAACAAATAAAAGTTTATTTTGTGGTCTTTTGCATACCACGTTGAAACAAGGGCCAAAATGACCATCACAACCAGTAATGAATACATTGAAAGGTCATACGGGTTACTCATCAACACACTCTCTCTCATGCCCAGGGCAACCCCTGACAGGTGAAAAGTCTGGACAATTTTGCGTTGTGATAAGTCGTTCACCGGCTGCATAACGCAATTTCAAGTCCGTACGTAAAGCTTCAGCATTGTCCCCACCAAAAAGGTAGAGAAGGAAATCATCATCGGCCAAAAGTAACTTTTCTAGGCCATAGCATTCGTGTCTGTAGTTCATCAGCCCTCCTTTAAACTATTAAATCACAGTAGAAAGGCAAAGTTTCTGGACTAAGGGACTAAAAATCAGACTTAGAGAAAAATTTTTGGCAAAAAAAAAGCGCATAAAATATGCGCTCTTTTTTATAGACAACAATGAAGAATTAATTTAAGCAGCGAAGATGGTTTTCAACTCGCGCAATGAAGTTCTTCATTGAGGGAAGGTTTAACTCCTCTCCGATGTGAAGGCAGTCAAAGAGTGACCGTACGGGATCGAAGTTAAAACCTTTATTATTAACAAAATCTAAAATCTCTTTCAGATAGGTGTTTTTGTTGCCACCGCTAAAAGACTTAAGTAAAGGCCCTCGATCTAACAGAACACCGGCATTTTGCTTTGTGAGACGGACGCTCTGCATGCTAAACATTTTACAATGATAATATGCAAAGTCCTCACTACCATCCCAATCAAGTGCCATGGAGGAGTGAAATTCAGATAACAAAAGCAACATGGTGCCATGATCGCGAACAACGTAGATAAATTCAGAGTTACCATTGATTAAGGCTTGCTTGATTAAACGCAAATCTGTCTCTATGTCGTAGTCATACCACGGTGTATTAACAAGAGTGGAGGAATGCTTCAAAATGAAGTTATCTTTTACCCAGGCGAATACCGATTCAATATCAATTGCAGAAATATTGTTCATAACAGGCTCTCTTAATGTTAAATGAGAGAGCCCCCACAGGGAGAACTCTCCCTGTATGGGTTATGATAATTACTTAATCAGGTCGAAAAACTTTTCTTCAAGTTTACCAGGAAAAGTTTCTGTCCCATTGAGTATCAGCACATCATTCCAGTCGACACCTTTCTTACCATCAGGAATATCAATTTCTGGTAAGAAAATGTGAACATGGACATTCGCGTGAGGATAGCGTGCAGCGAATAATGGTTCCATTCGGGTCTTAAGAACCTGTGCAGCAGTTTCTCCCGCAGCATTACCTGTTTTTGGATTAACCCGATCTTTATCTGCCCAAATTGTCAATTCGATGAACTCGCAATCAGAAGGAGGCATAAAATGATCAGGAATTTCCAGCATTTCCATAAACGTAGAACTTGAAGATGCCCAGCATGGTATTGAAGTTGCCTCAGTTACAGACAACGCATTCTCTATACCTTCGCTGATACCCAAAAACCAAGCCTTAGACATTTCATCATAGGTTGGTTTAAACAACTGGATCGAGCCACCATTCATCTGATAGACCGGTTTCATCATTAACTTTGGGTTTTCAACATCTGCTTTTACAAGCCCATCATCACTAAGATGAGTTTTATGGATAGTGCAATTGCGACCTAACTTATCGTTAAAGATAGCAACCATCGTGGGGTGAAAGCTGGCAGGTTTATTAGCACCATGCCAGTAACGCATTTTTGGATTTAACCCCAGGCTTGCAGGTAACTTTGTGAGAATCCTCTTGATTCCGCGCCCTGAAAGATATCGCGCTACTAAAGAATCAGGAGTCGCAACGTTAGTATATTTGTATACAGCTTCTAATTTCTTTATGCGATCAAGCCTTTCCTCCTCACCGATATCGGAGAAAGATGAAGCTTTTTTCTCATAAAGAACGATATTAACGCGATCAGCTTCATTCAACTTTCTGACTTTAGAAACACCCATCATTTCCAGAATGTCTTTAGCTGCCTGCGTTTTACTAACATTTTTAAGTTCAGCAATTAAATCAATGCCATCAATGAATGCATTATGTGGATAATCTTCATGTATAGCATGAACACTTTCTAGTGAACGGTCTTTAAATCTAAATTTCGTTTTGCCGTCGCCTGTAAACGGGCATTTTACGGAGCGAGGTGCTTTTTCTAACGCCTCATGAAATTCAGGATAAAAGGACAGAACATTACGCCATCCACCCAATTGATGAACATGAGACTTGACGAGGTCAAATGTCTCTTGTGCATGCTGCATTGGTGATTTAGCCGGTAAATTAGAACTTGTAGAATGACTCATAATATTCTCCTGGCTGACATTGTGGGTTTCACAATGCCTACTGCTGTGCAGATAACATTGAGAAACCCACAACGCAGAATGAAGGAAGTGCCACAGGGTGGCACATTCATTTATAAGATTTCGTAACCGTTATTCCGATATTTACTCACCAGTTTGTCAACTACTGAGTCCATTACTTCAGAATTTTCCTCGGAAAAGCTGGAATCACGCACAAGACGTTCAACCGGCAATATACCGTCAACAACTTCTCCTTCAGTAACGTATATCTTGGTTCCGATCATTCCACCGTCCAATTGACGAGAGTCAACTCGGACACGCTTAATATATTTTTCACCTTTCATATATTTGCTCCTAAAAGGCGAGCAAATACACCCAGGCGGGTATATAAGCCCGCAGGGGAAGGTATTTAAATTTAGACCAGACTTCTGATTAATTCCTTATACAAAGGAATTAATTCAGATATATCGTTTATTGTTTTAAAATAAACGCCGTCGAAGCCTTGTGGTTTTTCAATGCCATAACCGATACAGACAATTTCTATACCATGTTTCTTGGCATGTTCAACTGCTCTGCTAACGCATTCTACAGGACTAGACGGTAAACCATCTGTCGCTATAAAAATAACCTTATGTGTAAAATTGAAACGTAATAAATATTCTACGCATTCATTTATCGCTTCAGCAGTTGGAGTATGTAATCCGCTACTTACATTTTCGTAATCAGAGAAATTGTGAGCAACTGATTCGTTAAATGGCTTAAGAATGTCTATAAAACCTTCTTTCTGGACCGGATAAACAACATCAGCAACATCAATATTGTTTACCGACTCACAAGCCAAGGTAAAAGCGAGGTTAGCATTTAAAGCTAGTTCACCAACTTCATACATAGATGCCGAGATATCACGTAGATTAACTATACCCACGTCAGATCGCTTCCATCCATCCCCACCTTTCTTAAAGACAGATGTTGCGCCCATAGGTACTTCAACAAGCTTTCTTCCATGAAGGCGAGCTCCACGGTCTGTAAGCCGGTTGTTACGGCGGACATTCTGTTTTAATAGAGAAGAAAGTAACTTTCTTAGGTCACGTGAATTATTTTGTGCTTTAGTATAGTCCTCTTCAGTAAGACGGATAAAACCGATGCGAACCCCGTAATTTGTAACATCTTCATCACTGAATGATGCTGCCATCACGGTAATTGCTTTTTTAAGAGCTTCATGAAAATCATGCGATGGTGTTTGGTCATTGTCAGAATCAAGATAATTATCAAGATCCTCTATGGCCTTTTTTATCTGTTCGGGTGAGTGAACAGGTTTTAGATCTGAATTATCACTTAAAGAAGAATCATCGGAGCTGTCAGAATCATCAGAGTCATCAGAGTCATCAGAGTCATCAGAGTCATCAGAGTCATCAGAATCATCATGTTTCTTCTGCTCTTCTTCTTTCTCTTTTAGATCATCACGTAATTTTTCAAACTCTTCATGAAGTTTTAATCCTAAATCACATGCCATAAGAGTTGAATTAACACCGGTAGCTTCTGCGATTAATGAATCAAAACGATCTTTCAAACCTAATAGAGTAGTATCAGCAAGATCAAAGAAATTTTTTAAAATCTCAGGAATGCCTTCTTGCCCTAATTGGTTGACTCGGAGTTTATTTAAAATGTACATTTCCACATATGAAACTATATTTTTTCCATCTGCAGTCATGTAACCATCTTGAACCATTAAAGAATATATTTCAGAAAGCATCGATTTAGATAATGGAAAAAGATTCCCAGTTTTCTCCTCCATCTGAATGTCTTCAAAAAGGTTGATTTCCCGATGAAGTCTTTTTAACTTAATTCGTGCTTTCTTCTCATCGTTTTCTGAAGAGAAAACAGGAACACCATCTGGTAATATATGATCAAAACCTGGTAATTTTGAAAGGTACTCATTCTCAAAACTTATGCAGGTTTCTAATTCAGTAAAACGATTATGACCACCTTCATGACTAATCCAACCAGAGCATAACTTCCAGTATTTATCATTACTAAAGTCACCATCAGGTAAATATATTATTTTTTTAACCATATCAATTCGTGGGTTCATTTTGCGACCAGCAAACCTAATAGTAAGGTCAGGGTCAGCACCAATGACACGAGCGATATTCTGAGCTGCTAACTTTGAACGCAAAGAAGAACTTAATTTAATAGACATAAAGCACCCATATTATATTAAATGGGCGCACCCAAGTGGGTATGCCCACGAGGGAATTGAATAATCAAAAATTGAGTGACGTTCCGAAAGTTACTTTTTTCTGCACGCCATCATTTTTTGACACTAAAGGTAATGAACTACTCTGGGTATTAGCCTGAGGTGATTTAGTTGCAAACGGATCGACAAATTTCAAGCTTGAATTATTGACCAATTTATCATCTAAATCATTAAATCTATTTTTAATTTCGGAAATGAAACTAGTTACTAAATCATCTCCATCCATGATTTTGTTCAAACGGTCAGTATCACTTAAAAGTAATAACCACTCGCGGAACAAACTCATGTGAAGGGCCGAATCCAAATTTCCATTCGGAAGGTGGTTTAATACGCTTTGAATTGAATCAGCAATTTTAGTTGCCCGATCATCCATAAACATAAAACTAACAACCTTTTCCTTCAAATTAGCAAGTTTCTCTACAAAAGTCTGGTCAATCTTTGGCTTAGTGCAGGAAGCATAAATAGATTCAGCAGTCGCCGCGATATCTTTAATTAAACCAACTGTATAGCGGTCACCTAAATCCTCCCCATCAATTGATATTGGTGTGAAAGGTATAGGGTGGCTAACCTGGAAAAGAAAAGAATTTTCGAAGTCTGTCTTTGTCATTCTCAATTTTTCAATCAAGTCTGCAATTTTGGGACTTCTATCTTTTTCCATCTGAATGTACTCTTCATAACGTTCTAAAGCATTCTGGATACCTTCTTTGAAGTACTCTCGGACGGCTTCAACTTCAATTAAGTACTCCTCCAGTTTAGATGTCGGAAGTATGTTCATTGAGCTGAATGGAATGCAATATTTACGCTTTAAATTACTTAGTCGCGTATGCACGGCGCTTTTAAAGTTCAAAGCCTTGCTGGAAATCCATTGAATTTCAACCTTGCTAACGCTGGACTGGTCTGATACTTCATCTTCAACAAAAAACTGTCTTATTTCATTAGTACGACGGCGACCCTGCGAACCTTCGACATCTACCTTAATGATAACGGCACCATCTTGAAGTTCAGGATGGCGATCAATGAAAGTTTGAACGGATTTGCTGATGTGAGTGGTATCGGCAATAGCAGCAATTTTGATTTTAGCCATGATATTTCTCCAGTGTACACCGGAAAAATATCTCCCAGAGGGAAAATATTTCCCGGTGGGGTTTTATAAAGTACGGAATTAAGATTAACTTTCTACTTCAATTGTGAAATTGAAAGAAACATTTCTTCTGGGAACAATTGTTCAAGCAATATATCCGCCCTACTTCTTGCTTCAGAAGATAACTTAGAAGTGAATGCAATTGTGAACCCTACAGAAATTTCTTCATCAAGAACTTTCGAAGTGGCAATCCATGATATGAGTTCACGAATATCCATAACCAACTCGTCGTCTTTCAGATTGTTGAGCTCAAAAGCAACTTTAGCAAACACTCTCAAACATGAAGGACTCAGTTCAGGGAAGTGAGCCTCTGCAGCGTTATACATATCTTTTTCGTCAGGTCTAAACATCGGCAATATTAAAAACCGCTTAATAAATGCAGAGTCTTGAGACTGTGAAGAAGCGAAACGCATATCATCTCCGCTCATGTTCGTATTAGCAGTGCCAATAAATCTTGTGAAACGATTTGCATGAATCAAATCGCCTCCTTCTTTCGCAGTTGCCCACGGTTTACGTTCTAATGGCATATGTAACTTAGCAGCAGTATCGGGATTTATTTTATCAATCTCATCAAGAAGAATGATGTGACCATCACGATAGCCTTGGACAAGGTCACTATATACATACCGTGTATTACCATTTTCCAGCGTTCTCATACCTTCAAGGTCATCAATAGATAATTCGTTATTGATTTGCTTGATGGTGATAGGCCAGTTAAGCATGTGGCTGATATATAATGCCAGCTCAGTTTTACCAGACCCTGACTCTCCTTGCAGACAAATTCCAGCTGTTATCTCATTATTCATGAGCAACTTGATCATTCGACGAAGGGTTATCGGATTTGGACGGTACTTACTATTAAGTAGTGCACGAAAAGGAGTGACTTTTTTGAAAATTGGTACAACGTCATTTTCAGAAAAGCTGCTTACATTAAAATGCTCATTCGCACGAACAAGAATGTAATCATCACAATCTTCGTATTCTACTGCTTTGGTTAATTCATGTGATTCGAAATATTTAATCTCCGATTCTGAATCTTCATTAGCAGTAAGAGAAACAATATTGAATGTATTATTAGCGGCGGTAGCGTGTGTCATAAATAACCCCATTTCATATATGTATAGTAAAGTCTGTTTTTGATAATGGCTTTTGAAGTGTTTAAAAGTAATCCGTAATCAAATCCGTATGCATGAGAAATAACTTTACATGCATCTGAATATAACCACTGAATATAATCAACGGCTTCAGTTTTTAGGACGTATGAATCTTTAATTCGATCCCATGTCCATGCACCATTCTCACTTAAATTTTCAAGGATTAGCATTTGCTCGTCGAAAATCTTTTTAAAGAGTTTCAATCTGTCTGCTATTGACCATTTTATAATTAACGATCTCCTTGAGTCGCAATAACCTGGATCCAAAAAATCTGACCATTTCAGCGGGCCTATAATAGGGTGTGAAAATGTTAAGTTGTCAGTGTTTAATGAATTGATAAGGTTTTGCATTGACTCTCTTGAACGCACCTCAAGTAAGAGCCTTGACTTTATAAACAGAATAATTTCATCGGGGTCATATCCAAAGTAATGACACACGATTTGAAATTGTTTAGTACAGTACCAGTCTAACTCCAATTTTAATTTAGGTGTTAAATATCGATAACCATGTGAATCGATTTTATAAACCATGGAATGGTCTATATGGTACTGAACAGTTACAAATGATGATTCCATCAACTTATAGAACAATGTGGAAATATGTTCATCAGACCAAACGAAATCATCAAGCTCCTGATATTCATAGGTTGATACGTCACCTATATCAGATTCATTGATTGAAGATGAAACCACAGGTTTATATACCTTCTCCTTAACTTCATCTTCCTCGAATGAAAAGAAGCTAAAACTAAGTTGGTTTTCATTAACAATCCTTTTAAATTTACTACTTAAATGCATGATAGGTCTCTCCAACGGAGAAACCCAAAAGGGATTTCTCCCTATAGGGTTAAAGAAATTTAACGCGTTAAGAACCTTGAAGCGCCAAAGCCTTCTATCGGTTTAGGTACTCTATGAAGCAATTTCTGGGCTTGAACTCTGACGACCGTGAATTCACCAGAAGACACTTTATCAGTAACAAGACAACCAGAAATCATAAGGCTATCACCTCGAATAATTTCCTTAAATTCCTTATCATACAGGTCTTGTGGTATCTTCACCTGGATAGGGGAAACGACCATTTCGACTTTACCATTATTTTCCATTTCTTGTTTGTTATCCAGTATTAACATAATAGTGTCATATTCTGGACGAATTATAACCTTATTAACCTCACCGGAAACACAGACAGTATTAATATGATTAGTAAACATTTAGGCCTCTTTTAAAAAATAAAAAGAGACCCAGAAGGAGTCTCTTTTCTCCTTATGGATGGTATGCGTGTATCTTGTATAAAGAAGACGCTATATATATGACGTTCATTGAATGTAGCTAACGAAGTTATATAAAGCAGAAGCTCCAAAATAGACAACGGCTACACAAGCAGCTCCTTTCAGAACTCTTGATGTTACCGAATCATAGAAAGAAATAACCTTATTTGGAATTTCAGTGATTGCTTCATCAACTAAGGGCTTTTCAGTGAAGGCCTTTGCTTTTAATTCCTCTTCTTTCAATGAGGCTTCAAGCTTAAGCAACTTAGGCATTGAATCAGAAACAACAAAATCAAAACCATCAACTTTGTGGATCATCATCTCTTTAAATGAAAGCCCATAATGTTTATCTTTAAGACCGAACTCTCTCATCAAAGGTTTCAATTTACTGTAAAAGTCATTAAGGTCCTTATGGGGAGATTCTACAGTCTCAATAAAGTTTTCACGTTTATAAAAAACAAAGACTTCATCAATGACAAGTTGAAGCCACTGACTTACTTTAACTGCTCCAAGTTTAATCAGTTTTTCTTTTCCGAAGTTAAGATTTTCTGATGAAACAATAGAGTCAATATTTAACTCGATAAGCCTAACATCCAGAGATGCTAAAAATTCTTCGAGTGTTTTTTCACGTGGAATGTCAGGGAACTCTTCAAGAAGTTGCTCAGCCTCATCGAGAGTGATCTCCTTAATGAAAGTATCGCTAACATTAATGCTGTAGATAACAGAACGTTCAGAACCAACAAGATGCTTCAGTTTTGAACTTTCCTCAAGCGCTTTTAACTCGACTACACGGCTGACAGAATCTGTCATATACCAAATGTAAGCCTTGTCGTTATCAGTGCCCTTTTCAATTTTGCAAATATCACTGCCAGTATTTGATGGTGGAATTTCGTCACCATAGAATACTTTTGCATGCGCCATTAAAATTGAGTCTTTATCAATTTTTTTAGGAGCTTTAGCAGCTGGCTGTGAAGTTTTAGCAGTATTTGATGTTTTAGCACGAGTAGATGTATTAGCAGTTGAATTAGCAGTAGTAGCAGTCATTTTAAGTACCTATTAGTTTAGATTTGAGTAACTAAAACCACATACATAGTTTCAGTTAAAGGTGGCATATGCCGTCGTTTATCACCCGGAAGTAACAAACCGCCTGAATTTATACTCTTCTGGCATTAAGGAGTCCGTAGAAAGTTACTTTTTAAAAGTAAATAAGCTACGAGTTGTGGAAATACAGACGTGAGTAATCGCACCAGCGCCACTCTATGAAAAAGAGGCTCTGGTGTCGCAACTCAAAAATGAGCTATCCATTTATGGATATCTTAGAAGGGGTATAGGTATTAAAACAAACTATTGATAAATTTATACAACAACATTCTTTCATTGTAAACAAAAATCTTCTTTGCCTTCAACCACAGCATATTCACCGGATAACTCAACTACTTTAGGGAACGATTCGGTTATAAATTCAGATGGTTTTCCATGCCACGTTATGTAAAGCTCTGACTCGGCGCGTGTCATTCCTACAAAAAATAATCGGCGCTCCTCCTCAATACCTTCATCCCCAATGGCTTTTGGTGATGGTATTTGGTCATTGTTGCAATTTATAATTATTACTTTTTTCCATTCAAGGCCCTTTGAACCATGCAGTGTGCAAAGACATATTCCACTCTGCTCGGTATCAGTTGGTTCTTTTTTGCTCCCCATCGTCATGCCAGCTGCAATATTAAGCATCTTCAGCCATCCATCTTTGATTGCCCATCGATAGCAGGACATTAATGATAACCGGGTAACTGATGGATCACCTTTTGTATTGAACATTTTGTATCCGGCCATTTCTAACCACTCTTTTATTTTTTTAAACCGGTTTTCTATCTCTTCCTTACTTTGCGTGTCAGTCAACATGAGCGTCATATGCTTATGCAGCATTTTAGTGAGCACAGAAGAATCATTGGGTAAGTCCGTTTGCTGAAAAGTAACTTTTCTGGCACTCATCTGTTTCCATAACACATCAAGGATTTGCTCATCTTCATTTAGAAATGAAAGCACTCGTTTCATCAGACCAACGTTACCAGGCTGCCTGAAGTAGGTGAACAGGTGAAGGATATTACTAGGCTCCAGTCCTTCCCAGAAGGATTTACCTCCTATCCGGGTGACCGGCATCTCGAGATAACTTTCCATCTTGTCCAAAGTGGTGTTGTTTCTGCTCAAAATGGCCCAGTCATTTGGGTTCTTCTCCACCAGATCTCTGATAGTCTCAAACTGGTTTTCTGCATCATCAGTTTTCACAAAAGTAACTTTCCCTCTATCTCCTTGCCTTCCTGATACAAGGCTTTTCTCGTAACGTGCCTTGTTCTTGCTTATCACCGCATCAGCAAATTTCAAAATGAGTGGGGCACAACGGAAGCACTTTGTTAGATGAAAAACATTGGGGTTGTATGCTTTGTTGAACTGCCTGAAAATCTTTACGCCTCCGGCATCCCTGAAGCTATATATTGTCTGGTCATCATCACCAACTATCGTGGTATTGATCCCTCTTTTGGCGTGTTCTGAAATCCATGTGAATTGAATTCCATCGGTATCCTGTACTTCATCAACAATCAGATGCGTGATACCTAATGGCCTCATTTTATCTGTGCTGAGCA
Source organism: Klebsiella sp. GG_Kp146 (assembly GCF_040061975.1). Taxonomy (NCBI): domain Bacteria; kingdom Pseudomonadati; phylum Pseudomonadota; class Gammaproteobacteria; order Enterobacterales; family Enterobacteriaceae; genus Klebsiella; species Klebsiella sp. GG_Kp146. The sequence goes on along the minus strand of NZ_JBEAHA010000044.1, from coordinate 72,428 downwards.
TTCCAACAACATATTTTGACAATGAGTTGAAATCTGCAACATTGTCCTTTTTACAAAAATTCATATACTCGTTGTAAAATGCTATTTGGTCACGTGTATATTTTATCTTAATAATATCAGGATTTAGTTCTCGTCCGATCCCATCAATAAATGGCATGATGTCGTACACACCTTCATGGTAGTCCAAATGTTTCTGAACACGAGAAACCATAGCCATCTGTTTGTGACCGATAAGTAGCCCACCTTTCCAGCCGGTTTGATTAACCATTTTTTTTATGAAACCATGAAATGTGTCTACCTCAATCCTACTCATGAGTTGTGGTTCTATCATTTTTTGTAGACTACCTTTTAAAGAATCAGTAGCGGCACGGGTAAAAGTAACCAATGCTACTCTGGCTAAAGGATGTCGCTGAAAAATAGCTTTAGTTCCTTCCTTCATTGTGAAAGATTTCCCACTGCCTGGGCATGCAATCACCATTGTGTTTTTATCCATGTTTCGTATAACACGGTCTTGTTCTTCAGTACTAGATGCCATCTTAGCTCCTTTATATCTAGGTATTTATAATGTCACATCCAGGTGCTTTTTTTTCGTAATAGTATCAACTTTAATTTTTTCTTTTTTTCATTTTTTATGGTGATGTGCTTGTAGATTTCTTTAGTTTATGAAGGCAATCCTACTCATGTTGTGTTTCATAAACTCACACTGTTTATGACCTATAAAAGATAAGATTAAAAAATACCCCCTTGCACAAGGAATTTTATATGGAATAATCACTTTAAATAAACCACTGGGACACATAAATGAAAAAGACACTGACCACTGTACTGGCTTGCACACTCCTTGCCGGTTGTGCTACACAACCAACCAGCCCGGAAAACCGCATGTTTACTAAAATGCATGACGTCTACTGGCACTCAGATCGTCAGAAATCCTTGGCAGTAAACGCATACTCATTGGCTGGGGTCCAGGCAAATGTCGAAGAAGCTGAGAATGCTGCTGGAGGCGTCGATGAAGGTCTTGCCTCCAAAATGCTTTTGAATACGGCTACTGGAGCGATCACCGGTGGCCTTAACGCAGGAATCGGAATGTTTACAGCATCTCTTTATAGTGAAGCAGATGCGGAATACATCCAGGCCCCACAATTTGTAGTTTTCGTGCCAAACCCAACCAATCTGCCATACAATGACTCGGCACTTGTTAAAAATGGGGCGAAAATAATTATCGATGCTATCAAAGATCATCCTAAACTAAACAATGCAACTTACTCACAACAAAGCAAAGCTCTTTCTGAATGTACAATAACTAAGTCCTTTATGGGGCCTTGGGATACGTGTGAGACTAAAACTGAAGTACCGCAATCTGGTAGTAATGGAACAACCTTCTTTAAGTATCAAGTAATCCGTCCAGCTACTGGGTCAGAACTAGATGAATTACATATACGAGCTGGTAATTATACAGTTATTCGATATGTCTACTTTATGGTGAAGGGACTATCTTTTGATACCACTGGTTTCCCTGGGTTTACACTAATGCCTCAAACACCAAAAACGGCCCCGGGCTATGCAAGTGTATCTCTTAATGGCGGAGAATATTACTTTATCAAGGGTGATTTAGGATATAAAAAATTCCCTTTAAAAAAAGGCATTGATTAAAATATTATAATCTGACCGGGCTATACCCGGTCAGATAGTTATTTGATAATAGCTCCGGTAATAGGATCCGTGTAAACTGAACCTACTTCGCAGATTGCTGGTCTTGGTAAGTATGAACAGTCAACATTTTCTGCTTTCAAAGCCTGCGTATTCTCTTCCCTCGCTTTTGTCATGTTGACATCACCACCCATTGACTCTAATGCTCGTTCAGATGGTAACTGTGCATTGTCATTCTTATAAGGTCCCATATTAGCAACTGAGCTTTCTGTAAATGTTGCATATTCATCGGGGACCTCCCCTGCTACAACGGCAGATTCAATATATTCAGTCATGTCTATTTTATCCCAGTCAAGTTGCTGAACCTGTGAGATAGTTAATCCAACACAACCACTTTCTATGGGATTAATACCTAATTGAGGATAAGCCTGCTGCATTATAACTCTCGATAATAACGAGTTGTAACAACACATATCCGTTGCTTTTTTAATACATTTCTTTGTGAATCCAACGTTCAGATATTTAACACAGCGGTCGGTATCTATTACAAAACATGCTCCTTGATTCTTGTGTATTGATGCCTCCATTTCCTTTTGGTCACATGCAAGAAGCATTTCGAGAAGCATTTTTGTTATTTGATAAGCTGTATAAATCCAACCAATAACATTCAAGGCCAACATAAAGTTGGTAACAGCTGAGGAAAAAACAGCCTGCCCGGCTGCACTTGCTGTTTTATCAAAAACAAAGTCCCTAATTGCGTCGGGTAACATGTCGTAAGCTTTATTCATTAACTGCTGTTTAATTGCAGCGAGTCCTCCAGTCTGTAACCCGTCTTTGGTAAGCTCAGTTGCGGCTGCGGAACCACCCCCCTCTACTGTGGTAGATCCAATCAGTTTAGAAACGTTGCCTGTAACTGACTCATACACTGACGTCAGGGGTTCGGTCACTCGTTGCCACATTTGACCCACACTTGACGATACTCCGGACGTCCATTGCCCTACTGAATTAGTCATAGAGGCCCAGGTACCGGATTCGCCTCCAGTCCAGGTCGTCAACTTAGCTGAGATTTTACTCCAGTTTGTATTTCTCAACATGGTACCTGCCAGGATAATGGCTTCAAGCTTACCAGCTGCTCCTTCAGGAGCTTCGCAGCAGTCAGTTTTTGCGAGTCCATTAACAAAACCTACAGAGCGACCGCACCATTGCTTCTCACCAGAAAAAACAACGCAGGAGTTTGAATCATTTGGGTCGCTGCACATTGCGTCACCCTGCATATTCTGGACCATGCTTGTGTAGGCAACAACTTTTCCAAAATCTTTATTTTCCTCATTTGCACCAGTATTACACGTACCACCAGAACATGGGATCATACCTATGCAAGTATTAGACTCATTAGTAATAGTAACGGTTCTTGTTGTGCCTTCATCGCAAGTCCATTTTTGTTCATACATATAGCATTGATTCGTGCCTTCATCGAACCATCCTTCTGCACACGATTGTTTTGACATCGAACACGACGAGTTTGTGGAGTATTTGGAGCATGCATCTGGCATGGTCTTTATATCATCGTAGTTGTAACAGGCATCATTCCCATCAGCATCTTTCAAGATATTACCTGATGCGTCATACTGACATAATTTTTCTTTTCCTAGTGGGTCACAGAAATAACCTTCTAGGTTTGTTTTCCAGGTTATATTATTTGTGTCTCCGTCATAAAGAGGTGACGCATATTGCAGAATAGACTGTGGTAGTCGTTTTGTTCCAACATCCAAATCGTTAAATCTATCAAAGCGACAAAATGAGTCTGTTTTTTTTACAGCTTCATAGCACCCTGCTGGTTCTTGTATGTGTTTGTCTTCAAGTTTAATATTTTCAAATATCAATTCTACTTCAAAATACCCTTCGCCTTTACCGCCTACCCATACAGTGGATGACATTTCAACTTCATTGTCTGACTCATCGTATACTGATTTTTTGACTTGTTCAGTAACATCAATAGGCTCTTGTAGTTTATTTGATGTTTTTCTCTCAAGACCATTTCTTGGCGAACCATAACCCGGATCACGATATTCACCATCTATATGTGCGAAAATTTGGGTGTTATCTATTTTGACCTGCATGTGGTCATCCCATTCTGCAGAAACTATTTTGGCAGATTTAATGACAGCATCCTGGTGAAAATGAAGTGACATACTATTTTCATGCACGCCCTCATCAAAATAGTCATCACCATGTCGTCCGAACCAGACTCTTATACAATTGTCACCACATACGCTTAGGTCGCCATTTCCTCCTGAAATGTATACAGGAACACTAAATTCACGAGTTATCGTACAACTGCTGTAATTATCCTTTTTAGGTGCATTACAGTAATACTCCTTATAATCTGGAGTGTGTTTGTCAATTGTTGAAGTAGTTGTCTGCGTTGAGCAATTCTGTAGCCACTGCCCTGTTCCGGCTGCTGCATTGGCAATCTCGCTTCTTCCACTCGTGAACATAGGGTCATTTGGTGAAATATTAGGTATAGGATTCGACTTGGTAGCAGACACCAGCGACCGGTAGGCCTGGCCGTCATAGCTGTTTGCTGTAAAAAGCTGACTTTTCCTGTTTTTAATATCCTCTACAAACCCCTTCTCATCCCCATAACTGTCATCTGCATTAAACTGAACATCAGCATTATTTTGCTCTGAACTGTACATTTCAGCCGTATTGGTGCCCGTTATTCTGCCACCAGCATTAGGGTTAGGTTTAATTGATATACTTCCATCTTCATTCCGGGAAAGTAACTTTCCTCCATTTTCAGTTCCATTAATTGTTATGTTATTCCCACTCATCTTTGGAAGTGAAACTGTTCCTGCTATATCAGCTCCGTCTGTTTTTGCAAAGTTTAATACATCCTCATTAGAAAACTGCTTACCACTGTACTTACTCATATCAACACTTGAAGAGCCAGTGTTGTCGTATGAATTTAGTTTCTCAGTGTATGAACCACCTTCACTACTCTTATATTTTTCCAGAATATCATCTGTCGTAACCGTTGCGGTTCTGTTTGCAGCGGGGTTACTTAGGTCAAAGGTATTTTCAAGACTCTCATATATTTCGTTTGCGGCATAAACCCTTGGGGTCAATACCATGTTTATCAGGGTGACATAATATGCCCAACTCAGTGTGTTAGTTATTATGGATACGGATAAAATCAAAGAAATAATTTTTTTCATATGTTTTACCGTTATCAAGGGATATATCTAACGCAACAGTCATTATATCTCCACAGCATATATACGTAGTTATTAACACCTATTCGTTTACGCCCGCCTTTTCTAGTGGACCAGTCATGGACTGAATCACCTAATCGATGGCAACACTCAGGCCCTTCTGCTTCCGGAACGGGGTATAACATCGACAAACGATATTGCGATCTTGGCATGAAGTAACTAAATCCTCGCTCACACATCGCATCCTTACCCATCGTTTGCATCAGCATTCCTTGTCTGTGAAGCTTTGTTATCATTCGTTGTGTCAGCAAAGATGAAACTCTGACTGAATCGTCGTTCGCAAATACGTGGCCCGTTAACGGATATAGATTGCCATCGCATCCGGCGCAAAAGTGTGCACTCAAGTTATCTGCCCCTGCAGTCACTTTGACGCAGTCTGCTGCACACCACATAGAAGCAATAGGGTTTGCAAACACTACAGCCTCTGGATTCAGAACGAGCGTAAGAAGGTCATTTTCCCAAAGAGGGTCTACCTCACTTATATATGTCAGAGACGGATCAATGTATGGCTCGGCCGTACAATCCCCCATGATGAGAAGCTTTAGCATGACCAGTATCGGGAATTCCCATAAATGAACATCATAAAACCCCGCTTCGTTACCACCTTTCGGTTTATTGGTAGCGCCTTTGCCCATGTCAAAACTCGATGCCTGCAGGCTTACACCTTCGAGAACTGGTGAACACCACGGGGACTGAACTACTTCAACCATTTTTACTGGTTGAAAGAACGAAAGCTGCCAGCCAACCTCAGGAACCCCGTTCTGGTCAGTACAGAAACAAACAGGTTCTGAAGGGGCGGCTCCTTCTGGTGCTTTACCTACTCCCATAATTCTCATAGGGAAAATACAGCTCCAGCAAATATTTTTGATCAACCCTTTCCATACGCCAGCTGATTGACAAATTCCACTACCGTTTTCAGCACCTATTGCCATACCAGGCAGCGCCAGGCTTAGCATAATTGCTGTGAACGCAGGTAAAAGTAACTTTTTAATCATTGCGCCACCTCTTTTTCTGATTGCTGATTAATTCGGGTGTACTCGCGCACATCAGCTTGGGCAAATTGCTGGACTTTGAAATATGTGTTTTCAACGGAAATAATTGATGGAGTGGCTTTGATTAGAAAACGGTTAATGATTTCGGGGTTGATTTTGTACATTTGTCCATAAAACTGTCCACGGAGCTCTTCCAAATGTGTCCAGCCATCTTCACGTTTGATTCGCGTAAAGACAGGCATGACCTTTCCTTCTCCAAAACGGTGCATAAACTGTATCTTCGCCCAGGTTAACTGCTCTGAATTCATTGGGTCGAAGATGATCATGGTAAGTTTCTGAGGTAATTGTGCTAGAGGGTTACCTCTTTGACCGGCAGCTGCCAGAAGATTTCCTTGATTATCTTTAATATCTTCATTTACCTGAATAGTTGGGTCGATATACCAGATTTTATTTTCGTCTGATACAGGAAGGGAGGCCATCCATTGATTTTGCCATGTCGATTTTAATGCATTCTTCTTGGCTGCTTCCCAGTCATATTTATTACTGCGCTCCTCCAGTTCCTGTATTATGCTCTTCTCTTTTACAGGGAATGTTTGGGCAGTCACCGGGAAGGATGTTTTTTCAGGGTTTTCTTCTATCTGTTTCATGAAGTACTTGATGTTAATCGACCCGCTGATCTTATAGGTCTTATCATCTTTTTTGTAAACCATAGTTGGTACTTCTTTAACGCTATACTGCGTAAAACTTTCCGGGTCGAGAGTGACTAAAGGTTCATTTTTTATTTTTGCATTCGCTATATAATTACGCAACACTACCTGCATCTGAATTAGGTTTTCAACACCATCCTTAAGTCCCCGGAACACAACGCGTGCATTATTTTCTGATGCCGTTTTAATCAGGTCAGTCAAAACATAATCAGGCATGCTGAATGATGCAAATATCGTCAAACCATTATCAGTTGATAGTTCTTCATTTTTATTGTTATCCAGTTTCCGTTCAAAGTCCTGTGCTGTAATTCCCGACTTCCCGAACATTTTTTCTATGCTTGATGACTGCGTTCTCATCGTTTCGTTTTTTGTCTGATTTATCTTTTCAGCATCCTCTGAAAACACTTCAGTGGGTTGGTTTTCCTTAATGTCCTTAGCTACTTCACTCATGGTGTTCGCTTCTCGTAGCTTACCTGTATGTTCAATTACAGCCCGGACGCTGTCAGATACAGAGCTTGGATTGTAACGAGGCGTACCGACGACCGACTCCATACTTTGAGTTCCAGCTGGTTCAGCTGAGTCACTAGCATGTGTAAGAGGAGTTACTAACAGACAGCAAAAAAGTAACTTTTTGAGGCATTCAGAAGATGGCATATGCTTTTCCTGTGATTGTCGTTTCTGGTACTGTTCCCCAAAAACGGGAATCCCATGAGTAGTCGGTTTGTCCTACAACAAATATATGCCCGGCGGGAACCGTCACTTCTCGGTTCAGGATTTCTGGTGCAATTTGATATTTTTTCACAATACGGCTTCCATCGACCGGGAATAGACGATCTCCGTTTTTAACGTATGTATCGGTAATCTGGATTTTGTCCCCTCCCTTCCCCGCGACAATTTTAATTACTTTATCGCCAGCCTTAATGAATCTCGCATCCCTGTCCATTGTAAAGTTAATCATATCTCCTATTTCATATTGCTTGTCGTGGTTATCCACCATGTAATATTCAGCAGGAATGCAACCATAGAGCAGTCCGTGGCCCAGCGTGAACCTGGTAAAAAATAAATGTATCAATACAGAAATTATAGCAAAGTGCAAAATTAGTGATTTATCGACTTGTAATAAACCCCTACGTTGCGGTGAAAGATACCTTAGAGACATCAACATATAATGTGTCCTGAGTGATTATTTCAGATCATTATGCCCCAATGGTGAGTAATTTTTTCCAGATAACAGGAGGAATTTCATGATTTACATAAAAAAATAGCCCCTGATTTAAGGGGCTATGGGCAGTATATGGTTTGGTATGATGTCAGTTATTTAGTGTGATAAAACTTGTTGCCGTATCACCACTGTCATCATAAGCAGTGATTGATACCACCAGCTTACCTTTGTTTTGTGACTTTGACAGTGTAGCTGTGCTACCAAAAACGCCGCGAACCTGGTCATTAACCTTCCATACATAACTGGATATCTTTCCATCCGGGTCATTACATTTAGCCGTAAAAGCCCAGCTCAGCGGTGTTTCTGTATAAGTCAGGCTACAATTCGGTGGTGTGTTAGGTATCACGTCAAAGTCGACCGTTACACTCCCTCTCTGGCCCTGCGTACTGACAACATCCATTTCAAGCTTGTAGCTGCCCTCCATAATGTTCTCAAATGTCTGGGACCAGTAGTTTTTTCCTCCATCTACAGCTTTGCCATTCAGCTTAAAGGAGACATTATCAATGCTGTCGGCTGAGTGAGCTAGTTTTACACTCGACCTCATAGATAGATCTAATGGTGCCCTCATGAACTTGTTTGAATATTTGGGGTTAACCGTAATCTCCATTGGGTTCTGTTCGTTTACAACGAAAGTATATTCAACCCTTGCCTCATTATTACGGTTATCTTTCAGAACATAGGTTAGTGTATGCGTCCCTGACTTGAACACCTGGAACACTTTTTTCCCATTAGTGTCACTATCAAGTGTCATGACATCTTTGTTGTATTGCCAGTCCTCAGTGAAAACTACACCTGGATAGGTAACATCCACTCCGGTTACCGATACTGCCAATTCGGATGGGATCATTGTGTATTTGAGCTTTGTATTAAGGCGAGGCTCAGGGAATTTATATACCCATGATTTCACACTAATCGTTCGCTTCGCTAATGTCCTTTCCTTAGCCTCTGGCATGTATGCCTGATAGGTAAACGCAGCGTAACCACGTGCATCAAGCATATCTTCGGTTAGCACTGTATCGAGAAGCCCGCCCTTCTTAACGCTCCCATCAGGCAGTATCCACTCCTCTAAAACCTCAGCATCAGATGAGTACTCAGTATTTGGGTTCGTGTAAGTTCCCTGCAAAGTTACTTTTTTGCCAACCTCTACTTGCGCGTTACCCTCAACCTTTACTGACAATTTCTTGTGCTTAATGACGGTTACACGAGCTCGTGTTTCTTTCCACGCGGATGTACCGGCCATTTCATCGGTTTCGGTATATCGGACCTTCGCAAAAATATACTTCGGAACCTCCGAGGAGGTGATCGTGTATTTTACACCCCCTTCAGTCCAATCTTCGCCATCCTCAGACCATTGCACGTCTACAGCACTACCTTTGATTTCTTCATTGTTGTCGGTCAGCGTTACAGGGATACTGTGCCCCTCAAGCACCTTACCTACCGTTATAACTGGCTTAGGTTCTCTGTATGCGACCACAGTGAGATTATCGGTATATGACGTTTTACCCGTGTATTTGTTCGTTAATTTTGCGCGATAGAGCCACTTGCCCACCTCTTTTTGTTTGATACTGACACTGCGAAGACCAGTCATATCCTCAAGAGTACTCCATGTAGATCCATTGTTACTGGAGATCTGCCATTCAGTCGGGCTAAGTGAATCATAATCATCAGTACTTTTTGTTCTGAAAGAGACCATTGCCGAAAGTGGTACACGGCCAACAATAAGCGATTTAGAAAGACCACCTTCAAGGTCAGCGCCTTTATAGACCCGGATACTTGTTGTGGACGTTTCACGTTGGAGCTCAAAGTCATCAAACGGGCTCCTTACTGTTGCTACAGCAATAATCCGGTGGCTACCCAGAGTCAGATCATCCATGTTAAGTTCACCAGCTGCAATCCCCTCTGAATTGACTGCCAGCTTGCCGGTCAATGGAGTTCGTTCAGAAACGGAATAATCTTTACCAGTTTCAGCATCTGTCACCCATTTTGAAGTAACTTTGTAAACCACTACATCCCAGTTACCCATTGTTTTTTCGTCGTATAGAGTACAACTACAGCTGTTATTCCATTGACCAATGTTAACCGACACAGGCACTTTGAGGCTCGTTGCCGACTTACGCTCTTCTACCTTCATGTAAGCACGAATGCTGAAGTTAGGAACGGTATACACTTTGAGAATACTGGAGGACTTAATACTCGGTTCGTTCTCATAGGCAACATCAATGTTGACGTTGGTTTGTGTCCATAATGGAGCTGCTGGAACTTTAATTCGCTCGGAATAAGTTACAGGCGTGTCACCACTCGATTTGTTCTTATAAGTCGTCGTTTCCGGATCCTGACCCTCAACCTTAGACGTCAAGACAATGTTGGCCGGTACCGACTTCGCCAGAACTTTTGCCGCATCGCCTCCAGAGATATAGACCAGAGCGGTATTTTTTCCTAAGGTACTAACCGTTTTACTTAACTTGTAAGAAATCTCGGGCGCGAAAGGTTCTACTGCCGGGATCGTTTTACGGTTATGAGCTGCAAGAGCTTTTGAGCCTTTTGTGTTTATCACATAAACGTTGTAATCAAGGATGTTATCCCCAACTTTAGAGAAGTAACCCGTCAGGCCAGGCACTTTAGATTTAGAGTAAAACTCCATACCCGCAGGAACGTTGTTCCACTGTACATAACAGGCAGTAGCGTAAATCCCATTGCCGAACTGACCAAGCAGAGCCTGAGCATCTTCCTCAGTAGAGAATATTTTGCAGGTATTTCCTGATTGTTGAGTGACCAGGGAGGTATAGGGACGTACGTAACTGTAAATTGTGGATGCTGAGTCGATGGACTTTAGGGTGAAGGTCATCGGCATGTAGGTGAAATCAATCGAATAGGTTTTAGATATTCCATTAACGTTTTCAGCTACAATTGTCAAAGTATGTACTTTGTTTGTTTCCAGTGACGTCATCTGATTTAAACGATATATGCCTTTCACATTAGTTGGGCTGTATGAGGCCATGACATTATCAATAGCAACGCTTTTTATATCGGCCACGCCCTCTTCGCCCTGGAAGGCTGCAATAACGATTTCATTCAGAAAATAGACTTGATCCCGCTTAACGAGCTCCGCACCTTCCTTGTAGACAGTAACTGTTGGCTCATCAGAAAGTACTAATTTCGAATCCGGTTCTGTATAACTTGAGTCGTTTCCGGCTGTGTTTGCGACAGAGAAAGTCGCAATATACGACGCACTGGCAAGATCGCTTATATCAAAGAAATAGACATATTTCCCGGCAACTTCCTGATACCCAGCAACTGGCTGCAGAGTTCTCCGGGAAGGAGTAGACCAGATTTTGTTAAAATTGAGTTCAGTACCATCGTCCAAAGTAACTTTTGTGGTTGGCGAAAAACTACCATCAGGAGCTAATGTCAGCGACATTGCCGCTGGTTTCCACCAGTCACCGGTACTAGACTTTGCTGGAACCGAGACAGCAACAGCGATTGTTTTCGGACCGACAAAAATGTCTTTATCACCTACTTTAAAAGCCCGAGCTTCTTTAGATACGTTCCAGAAAGTGCTATCGACTGCCGGAGCACGGTAATCCCAGCTTAGTCTCACATTAGCTGCGATAGGTGGGGAAAAAAAGTTATTAGCCGAGTTCAGTGTTATGGCAACATCCCGGCTGCCGAAATCGGCACTGCCGTCACTGATACCTACACTTCCAGTCGTGATAGAGCATTTGGATGCGCCAGCCGCGATAGCACATGAAGTTCCGGAACCGACAGAAGCAACCATATCGTAATCGCGGGGCTCCACAGAGATCTCAATATTTGAGAGAGTTTCATTCTTTATGTATGAAATCAGCGTTGAGCCCGAGGTGCCGTTACTCATTGACCCTTTAATACTTGAAAAAACGGGGGCTACGGGTTCCACAGTCTTAAATATGTACTCCCCTTCACGAACAATCACTTTTTCTCTTTCTGAGCCTGAGTAGTAGGCGATCTGCCAGGGCAATTTAATGTCACCTGCAATTGCGGGGAACCCCTTGAGCGAAAAACCATTGGCAACCGGCATACCGGAGTTATTGGGTAACCACTCGAAAACACATTTCAGGCTTCCAGCCGTGCTTTTGACATTAGGGTCAGAGGATACATCGCAGCCATCCGAGACTGGTATGGCAGTTACCGTATTTTCTTTTACAAACGCTGTATTTACTTGTGGTGATGTCGAAAATTTGACATCAGGTAAGGCGGTCTCTAAGGTCCCGGAAACCATGATAGATTCTGCGTTAGAAACAGCACTGAACACAGAACAGAACATCAGCAATGAGATTTTATTAATTTTAGTCATGGGAAGCTCTGTACGTAGTTATGCCATAGTTGCACCTACTGTATCTTATGAGGAGAGTGTATTTACCGAATTACGTGAAGTGTTTTTTTTAAAATTTCGCAAAACGCGTTTGCCGTCAGGTAAAAGTTACTTTTGGGATCGAGCGCTTGCATTTAGACGCATGCACGTCAGTATCGTATCGGACGGTAGGCCAGGATTTCTTGATTGAATGACTGACAGGAGGAAAAGTCCTAACCTAAGGCAAGCTGAAGGTTCGATACTAATTTTATGTACGAAATTGACTCCACTTTCAGTCTTGTTTATGGCAAGAACCCCACCTTCCAGTATAGCTGTTAGTTTTCCGTCAAAAGTTACTTTTATGTTTTTGTAGACTCTCTTCCCATGATGCATGGTTTTCTTATCTTTAAGCGCTGCTTCTGGAGTAAGGTGAAGAAATGCCATGCATAAAGTTATGACTTCATCGTCACTAAGCTTTGTTGAAATGCATTTACTACCTGTCCAGTCAAAAGAACCAGACTTTTCTGGCGATGGACCGGTAAGTATCAGGTTAACGTCACCATTGGAAGCTGAAGTATTGAGTTCAAGCGCAGCTTTTCCGGAGTTAAATACCTTCTCGTTTCTGTATTGCAACTGCGACGATGAATCTTTTGTTAGATCTTCCACCATATATTTTTTTCACCTTCGTTTACTAAGTTTTTAATAAGCCCAATGTATGTGCTTTCACTAGAACGCTTCATGGCAATAATATATGAATTAGTTTCCAGTATTAGATAGCTCCCCGAAGGTGCTCCGGATGGGAGCTCTTCAGTAGTTAGTTTTTTAGTGTACTCGCTTTTTACAACTGCTGGTATGTTGTTAATAAGAATTGTTTTATTATCAACTATCTGAAAGTTTAAACTGGTTTCATCTCCAGAAAGGCTTAAAGCGCGTACCGATTTTTGTTTAAAGCTTAACAGGCTCTGCTCGCCCATCAGTAGTGAATAAAATAAAGCCAGGCAAATAATAGGTAATACGAATAAACTAACTTTTTTTAAATTAAGTTTCATCGTTATCTTCAAACCCCCCTTGAGTTTGGCAGGCCGTAATGTAAAGAAGCCTGAGTTGATGTAAGAAATTGCCTGCCGTAGCTCCACCGACAAATGTTATCAGCCTGTTAATCCTTGTCCCGGCATCCTCAAGCTCAAACTCAGCAACTCCGCAATCAGACATAATCGTCATGGTGTTTTCATCCAGGTCTTCATCAAGAGAAGGTGGAATAATAATAGATAAAATAACAGTGTCGACCGGCGCTATTTCCCAGTTGTGATCTTCGCGGGCCATAGGAGTAATCTGAATAAAGTAACCATCCAGAATCAAAGAAAGTGGATTATGGGAGGTTTCAGCAAAGCCAAAAGTATTTGGTGCTTCTTCGAAGGTTAAGCCAGAACGCTCGATAATTCTGAGTAGTTCATGCTTTCTTACCCCATGGTAAATCATGCCATCTGTCATCTGTAGTTACTCATGTGCTTTGATGGGAAGTATGTCGCTAAAATCATACCAAAAACAAACCGGTCCTACTTTAGCCAGAACGATAAAAAAACTTGTATTCGCAGTGGCTGCATAGATATATCTAATCTTAGCTTAACATGTAAGCTACGGATTTTCGCTTTCATCGACCAGCTCCGTCGTGGAGATCCCACGTTACGCAGCAAGGACAACAAAAGGGGCTATATTATTCACTTGTTCTGCAAAATCATCAATCAATAGCCACTTTTCTGACGGTTTAAAAGTAACTTTTATCAGAAGCAATAGGAATTAGGTCACATTAGGGACAAGGATTGTGATAAATTCACCCTGCTTGTATTTATCCATTAAAAACAATACGTTAAAGCATTTTCTTCATATCTTAAAACTCGAACATCAGGCTTAGACCTTATAGCTTAGCCAACTTTTTGTTATGAATCATTAGAGTATATACTCCGTTTAAAATCGAACCAAAGGTCTGACCAGTTTTGAGGCATATGCCATTTCTGCCCCGCAACATCGTACAAAGAAATGTTAATCTTATACAGTCAAAAAAGTCTGTTTCACCATAACCTTACAGATTCTTAAAAAAAATACGGCAAAAATAGCATTTTGCCTCCATAGCCAGCTCATATCTGTATGTTTGAAGGTATGATCAAGGTGAGGTGAAAAATGACTATTCTTTCAAATTTAAACATTGACCTGACTACCTTTAACGGACGTATTCTTATAGTAAGTGATCTGTATGGTCACTTTGAATTACTTCGCACAGGGTTGTCACGCTTGACAGCTGTTAGCGACGAACTCGTTATTATAACTACCGGTAACCTTTTTGACTGGGGACCATCTGCTAAGAGTCTTTTGAAGTCAATTGTACAAAGAAAAATTGGCGACCAAAAAGTCCATGTTTTTTCAGTAGTGGGCTTTCATGAGCTTCTCATGACTGATGCTATAACTCAAAAAAACAATAAAAGCCTGCGCTATTATCCAGACACGCATACTCGTAAACACTGGAGAAGTTTGGGCGGTAAATGGCATGATCAGTATGATCAAATCTTACTTGAACGTGACATATACAAAATAGACTACCCATTGGTTATTAATGTAAAAACAAAGCACGGTATTTACATAATTGGTTCGTCTGATATCCCCCAGGATGGAAGGGAATGGAAAGACATAATAGATACCCTAAACAAAATGGACAGTCAAAAACTGCGCATTATGGCAAGTAATATCACCAGGAGTCGCTATTTTCTTGATTCTGGCAAAGTAATAGACAACGTTTCGCTTGTAGTGTTAGGTGCGCACCAGCCTAAAGAAATTGCATATGGACAAAAGTCTAACGCAGTGATTAATAAACAAATCACTTGCCTCTTCCCTAATGACTGGAATGGTTTATCCTCTGCTCCTTTGGATTTTAAAATAAGAATTCTTGATATCACGGATACAGAACTGGGGCGTTTATATGAAGTTTAAAATAGTATCCTGCCTGCTATGCTTACTGATGCCTGCGACTTATGTTCTAGCTGATTCACAAATTTATCTTAGTGCTGATATCCATGTAGAGCAAAATAACAATATGTTAAATTCTAAGGTAGGGTATTTCAAAAGTAAAGATGAAAAAACAAAATTCATAAGAATCACAAATGAAACGGTCATCACACCATTAATGTTAACATTCCCAGACATTGATTTTTCAATTGCCGCAAAAAATGGACATGGTACCATTGCATCAATAGGTAAAAATTTTGTGTGGGTTGAGCCTGGAAGTGACGTAGTTCTCCGTATTAATGAGGGTGTGAAATTTTACGATTTCATTCCTGTAGTTTATATGGTTGGGAAGAAGAAACCTAAAGTTCTAACAGTTGTGACGGGTAAAGAAATAAATGCAGCTAAAGAGTCCATTATTATCACCTATAAGGACTCGCCTGAATTTATTCGAATTACTAATAATGATGTTGTAAACAGTGTATCTAATTTTGATGAAGTCAGTAAAATTAAAAGTGGATTTTCTAATGTAAAAGTTAGCAGGTTTACATCAATAAATCTCGACAAAGAGGTGTATATAATTTCGAGAAATGGGATGTTAGGAGGTTCACAGTATTTCACAAAGAACCTTATTGCCTACCCTAACGAAAATCTTATAATAAAAGCCACCGGGGTGACTCATGTTAAAAAATAGCTTAATTCTATTTGTAACATTGCTACTTTCTGCTTGTCAGCAGCCTTTAGATTGGCACAGGAATCTACCTGCGATAAGCTACACACCTGTTAAAACCATCGATGTACCGGGTAAACTTACAGCTAAATACACGGTTCACGTAGTGAATGCAGGTTTAGAAGTATATGTAATTATAGATAATGGATATAATGAGTTTATGATGATTGATAAACTCGCTTTATATGGGAATCGTTGTGGATATGAATCTCAGAATGAAATTATAGTTCCACCATCATCGGTCAGTACATTTATGGTCCCGAATATCGCATTATTAGGATTGTGCTATACAGATGATATTAAAATGGTTTTTGTAAGCAAAAAGTTCAATGGTTTATCTAGTGAGAACAAAAAAATGGCCGTTCCTGTAGAAGTGGCGATGCGGTTTAAGCTTACTTCAACTAAAAAATATGAGGAGTATGTTAATGTTATTTATAGCCAGTGGGATTAAAAATTCTTGTTTCGCTCTATTCACTTTATTTTTTACAACTGGGATTACATGGGCCTTTTCCTACACTATAGATACGAATCCTCCTGGGGCAATAATCATTAACGTTGTCACAAAACAAAAAATAGGGGTAACTCCTGTGAAAGTAGAAATACCAGATACACAGGAAGGAAGAACATTTGGTATCTCATATAAGGACTACCGGAACGTTGCCCTCATGATATACAAACCAGCTCCAACGCCTGAGAGAGCCTTTACGAATAACCCCCCCGTTGTCGTCACAAGTGCCCTTCCGGGAGAATATCCGTTGGGCGTTAACATTGATGAATTACAGGATAAAGTCATTGTAGAATTGAGGCCGGTAATGTCTGAACGCGTAAATATCCAATGAATAAAGGGGCGTTAGCCCCTATATTCATTTATGCAACTAATTTTTTGGAAAGCCCTAATTGAATTTGTTCCTGTTCATACACTCTGTCGATAGCCTCTGCGTAGGTAAATCCGTCCTCAATAAGATTCCAGATTTTACGCCTGTCAGCAGGGTCTGTAGTAAAGCAAAGTTCCATTTTACGGTCTACATATAGACGTACTATCTGCTGTACGTTTTCGAAACGAATCATGATTTCAGAAAAAACAAATTTTTCAGTTCTTATCAACTTCATTCTTTCATATTCAGATGCTGTTGCAGAGATATATTTGTTCTTTTGCATTGAATCGATCGCTTCCGGAGATTGCTTCATGATGAACTTCCATGGTGAGTTGTTCGCGATTGCAATTCCTATTGGAGACTTGTAGAAGTCTTCAAAACTCTGTGTAATACAGATGCCTGCACAGTTAGTTTTTCGGAAGCGACGCCACGCAGCTTCAAGGAATTTAGTGAAGAATGTGACTGCAGCATCATCACCATTACTTTCACCTATGTATTCCCATGCCTCATCAAGAATAAACAGTCTGCGTCGACCATCTTTCTTAATAAACATAGCGTGTTGTGCAGCTTGAATAATTGACATTAAAACAACCCACTGAAGATGAGGGGTCGGTTTAAGTTCTTCCAGCTCTAATACAATAAACCGGCTATCAAAATCAATTGGTGGTAAGGAAGTTGTAAATCTTTTCCCGTAAATACCTCCTTCACACCATGGACCGAGTTGGACGCCGATATCTTTAATTTCCTGTTTATCTTGCTTTTTGCATTTTTCTGCAAACCCAGTAACAGAAGGAAGATAATTATCTTCCGGGTTTTTTGCTTCTTCAACAATAAGTCGAATCATTTCGGCTTCTTGGTAAGAACTAATATTACCGTTGCTTGATGCCATTAGCTTTATTTGATTCAAGACCATGATTGTCTGAGATATAATGTCTGATTCCTTATTTGATCCTTCTGAATTCCCCGTTACTCCCTCCAATGATTCATCATCGGTGTATTTTTTAACCATGAAAGCGAAAGGGTTAAGAGAAAACTTAGCATCAACACCGAAGTCAATAAACTGAGAGTCTTCAAATTGCTCAGCAAGCCCCTGATATGAACGTCCGATATCAACTACAAACACTTGAGCACCATCGGCAGAAGCATTAAATTTACCGCTTAAATCAAGTGGAGGGGAAAATTTATCGTTTGTAAGCTGTTCTCTAATATCATCAAAATGATACAAAGGATTTATATGTTCACCTGAACACAGATAGTTAAGAATGATATTGTTAGCTGCAAATGATTTTCCCGCTCCCGATGTTGCACCAACGCAGACATTATAAGATGCAGAAGTCTCAAAAATATCAATCATAACCAATTGCCCTTCACGAGTGACAAATGGTATCACCGGGTTTTGTGTGTTGCCTTTCCATGGGCCAAAAATAGGAGCTAAATGAGCTGCCCCCGTATTTGTCATCACATCACCACGATCCATATCTCTGAATGTGGGAGGGTCATTGCAGAGAGGTAAAGCTGACATGACACCGGAAAAGCAAATATAACTATCGTCAACAACAGTGATTTTTTTTTCACTGTAGTAACTTATAAGGCTTTTCGCAGCAACTTTGACTCTATCCAAAGTGTTATCCATAACAATAAATGTCATGTAGGTTCTTAATAATTTTGCTTTGTCTTCTAACTCTCTGGTTAATGCCGAATAATCTTTATCCATATCAGCAAGACGTGGAAGGTATTTCAACACGATCGGGATTTTGGATTGGTTATCTGTGATTGCTTTATAACGCAGATACTCTTTTTGAATTTTCTTTTGATACGGAAACTGAATGCAGAAATTAATTATAAATGGTGAGAATATAGTTTTGCTTCCTGTCATCCAGTCAACAACTAATTCATATATAGCCCCAAAATTCACATACTCAGGGAACTTTGTCATAGACAGGTGTTTAAAATATCGTTGAGCTGTTTCCTCGCCATCAGCAGTAAGTGAAGCGAAATAATCTTCACCGACTTCAAACTTTCTTCCCGGAACGTTTACCTGCTGATTTAATGGCTGAAGTGAGTTCGATTCCAGTCCACCATACTTCCAGCGAGCATCTTTTCCAGGGTTAATAACTTTATCTACGCTGTACAACCACATATCAGCATCACCAGTAACCGGTGATAGACTAAGCCCTTTCAATTTAGCCAGTAAATCTTTATAAATTGCATCCAGCCTAATTGATTCTGATTCATTTGGCACAAAACTATTGATTGGTATTCTGATAGTTATCCAAAGCTCAAAGTTCCTGAGTTTTAAATCATCGGCATGGGTAATTTTTACACCATCAGCAACTTTCAACGGGTCATACTGACTCTTAGAAAGATAATCAAGTGAATATACGGTCAACAGGTCTGCTTTTTCATTGTCGCGACCTCCCATTCGATTACCGCGACGACGCAACCAACGTGAAAGTGACGTATTAACATCAGGCAATGCTACCAACGACATCTGCATAATGGACTCAGCAGGGAAATCCATTTTAAACAAATCAGTCATCAGGTTTTGTTGGTTGTCATACAATCCTGGAGATGGGTTACAAATGAAAAACATGCCCACCGCATTATCTTCCAGTAAAAAATATGGAACGTCTACCATTCTGTCCACTACAGGAATGAAGTGTCCAAGATTTAATCTTTCCAGTTCTTTTGCAAGACGAGAATTGTTCATACGTTTACCTTACATTCCGTGGTGCTATTCATTTCTTCATGGAACGAGCTAGAATGAGCCGGTGACTCCAGCAGCCGTTACACCTTTAGCGCTGCGTTGCTGCTGCTGCATGTTATCGCGAGCACGATCCTGAACTTCCAAAGGTACAATTCGGGCGGGATTTTTCAGTGCTGAATCTCCAGCGACCCATGTTTGTGGTTTGACATTGACATATACATAACCAGGTAGGTTTAACGCGTCGTTATCGTCAGTGTAGGGTGCGATAAGAACACGCATAACTTTGCCTTGTCGCAACACAGCCAGAGGCTCTGGCGCAATCACTGCTTGTTTGGTGCCCTGCACCTGGTACTGACGCTCTTGATAAGCGCTAAGTGTTGGGTTAACAGGTTTACCATCAAATTCTGAATACAACCCTTTACCCGCCGGAACATGTTGCTGAGATACATAGCTTGCGGTTGTAAGTGGTTTAACCGGCTGCGGAGTGCCTGAAAATAACGGTTTTGGCCCAGTATTCACAACAGGTTTCTTAGGATACTGTACGCCCGGAGGAGGTGTTAATGTAGTTGGATACTGACTATCCGCAATATCCTGCTTTCCCACATCACCTTCCTTCTTTAAATATTTGAGATCGTCATGATTGTTGGTTGCTTCCATAATAGCCCTAGGACCCATGCACAGTACCCCCTCCTCAATGCCGGGACAGGAACTTTCAGATTGTCCGATGCAACCAGATAATGTTGATACTGCAGCAACTGATATGATGAGTTTTATGAAAATTTTCATATTTGACCTTTATTTATCAAATGGGTTTTGCAGCAAAGGTTGTAAATTCACTTTCAACCAGGCTTTAAAGTCTGTGGGTATCCCATTTCCTAAAAGCCCATCTTCGCGAACAACAGAGGGTGTACCTTGAACGTTATAAATAGATGCAAGATATAAACCTGTTATGATCGGTTCTACAGAGCAGTCAGTCAGGCTTTCATGTGGAATAAGACGAGTATTAATATCGCTTACTTTACCTAATAATGACTGAAGTATATCGTAATTAGTTACTTTACCGGCTTTAACAGAACACCACATCTGCTTGACTCTCTTTGCAGCCTCTCCTGGACTCGGTAGAATTACAATGTCAAAACGCACATCGTTTTTTATTTCATTCATTTTTCCGATAAATGCAACACAATCCGCACAGTCCAGTGTAATAAATATCACTGCCTGACGTTTTAGTGAAGGGTTCCCAAACTGTATGGTAAAGGAATCCTCAGTTCTGAACGGTGCTTCACTCAACGGTAAAAAGTAACTTTTCCTGATATCAGCAATTGTCTGAATCTGAGTCTTGCGGATTACGTCATAGGCTTTACCTTCGGAAAATGAGTAACGACCTGTTGTTGTAACAATCGTCAAACCACTTCGTTGATCTTCAAATAAGAAAAGTCCACCAGTAGGTAAGTAGATTGCATCCTTCGCCTGGTAGGCCCCTAGCTTGTTTACCAAACCACGTGTCGACTGATTCAGAGCAAGACCGTTATCAGATGCTGAACGGGTTAATGCAGCAGCATCTGCATTGTATTGACCATTCGAGAATGAATATGACGAGTGTAGTAATGCAATCAAAATGAGTAAATTGAAAAGTAACTTTTTCATATTACTGCTTTTCCTCAAACATTTTCGGGTTTATTCCATATTCAGCGAGTTCACTCTCAACGTCTGTGTCGCTAATGTAAGAAATTTCACTTACAGATGACGGTCGGGTAATCACGTAATTCATATCAAGGACAAGTACGTCTCTGGCACGGTAAAGCGCCATTAGCTTACGGATATAGGGTATATAATCGTTATTATTTCCGTTATGTGCTTTCAGATATTGTTCATTTAGTGCTGAAGGGTTCAGCACTGCGATTTTTACGGACTCATTAAATAGGCTGAATCTTCCATCTATTTGCTTCCAGAGAAATACACCAACTCCAGAAATAATTGCAGCCAGAATGATAAATTTCAGCGACTTTTCTGCAAAAGAGTATGATACAGAAAATGTCAGATTTTTTCTCTCTTTGACATCTTGATCAAAGTCCGCGTCATTATGTTCATTTTTATTATTCTGTTCAGTCATAGTCATTTCGCCGCTAAGTTTGTTGGAATGGACGCGCCGCTAAGAACAACAAAAGTAGCGTTGATTCCTGGGGAAAGTTCAACAACCGGCCATTGCTGATCCATGATATGAGTGTACCAATCGACCATTTTATTCAGTCCACCTGATACAGCACCGCTCGCACCGACCGCACTTAACGCACCAATATTTGGTCCCTGATATTGAGCTTGTGAATTGGGGTCGATATTTAGTTGACTAACCTTACTTGGGCTCAAACCTTGAGCAAGCGCACTTAAACCACCGGCAAGAGCACTCCCCATGATTGCATTACCATTTCTGGAAATAAGTGTGCCTTTGATTCCTGCTTTACCATCGATCTCACTGACGGCGTATGCTTCCAGTTTAATATCAAAGCTTTTTCCTTTAGAGTTCACGCAACTAAGGTTCGTCGTTCTGATATAGACTCGCTCTGAAGCCATATCCCCCCGGGCTGTGCCTAAAAGGTTGCAGTCACGCAAATCCATTCTGTAGTTGTTAGGCAGGAACACATCACGTTTTACCCTGAACGTCACTCCAAGTGGTTCTTCTTGCGACGACAGAGATGTCGGGGCCTCAACACCAGTAATCAAGACTCCATACAACTGTGACGTTGCTGGCAAATACTGATCGTCTGAACGTCTTGAGTGTTTTGCGTTGCTATCTATGGGTTTAGTTCCATCACCAGCTAACGCAGGTGAACCTGATTTAACTATTCTCTTTTGGTTAGCATTTGTAATGTTCTTTTCAACAATAGGAGTTACTTCCAGTACACCATTATTGGCCGTGGTAATGCTGTTGCTTGTAATGGTGCGAACCAGTTGATTTCGTTGAGGGGATATCCCCCCAGCAACAGGTATTTCCTGATTGCGATTACCTGCAGCATTACCATTAAGTTGGTATGCTGAATTAGGCTGTTGGCTGTCAGTTGGTTGTTGAATGCCACGACTGTCGAGGCTGCGGTTGCTTGCCGGACCTTTACCATTCTGCATATCTGAAATCTGTTGAGTTAACTGCTTAATCTGGCCTCTAAGCTCAGTAATCTCACCAGAATTCTCAGATTTGTATTTTTCCATCTGCTTTACCTGGTCCAACATACTTTGTTGATCTTTTCGGTTTTGCGTCTGTACTGTCTGCAAAAAACGCTTCTGCCCTTCTTCATCCATATTAACAATCGAAGATGTATCAAGCAGATTAGTGACCGGCTTTATCTTTTTCGTTTTCTTGCTTGAGTCATCCCCCCCCATTAGTGTGAGGGTCACCATTACAAGAGCAGCAAATGCGACGATGAGCAAAAATGCCATACGAATGGCTTTATTTTCTGCCCACAATTCCTTCAGCTTCAATGTTTTCATTACGTTGACCTTTATTACCGGGAGGTAAAAATCTCTTTACCCTCAATGATCTGATCTTTTCATCTATTTGCGGAACAGAGTAAGGAGGCTCAGCCCGTAAATTTTTGAATGTGTTGTTTTCAAGATGCTCATAGAACTGATTTTCGCTCTCCAGTGCAGTTTGAGGTATCTCCTTAATCTGCTCATGAGTTTCTGGTTCGAAATTGCTGATATCGCTCTCAGTGGGTATATTTTGCCCTGATATTAAATGAGCATCACGATCGTCAATCTCATCAGAGAGCAAATTGTCTATGTCATATACTTTGAAAGCATCATAATCAGCTTTTTGGAATTCGAACGATTTGTATTCAGCGGGCACAATTTGTACAAACTGAGAGCGTTCATTTTCAATGTTAGCGATGTAAAAACCCACACCCAAACCAACACTGAACAAAATGGCCAATTTGAACTTAGAAAAGTAACTTTTCTTATCAATCATTGATTAGACTTGGCCGTTTAGTTACGCGAGACTCACGCTCCTGATAAAGCTTGTCACGAAGTATATACAGCTCCGTTTTTTCACCTGGTTGTAGGAATGCTTTATCAAAAATTGCAGTGGCAATTACTCCTGGAGTAATACATTTTTGGTCATCAATAACCGATGGATAAGTCAAGTTATTTTGAACAAGAATTACATCAACAAGTTCACGAGCTCCGACCAAGCGTTGCCCCAGTTTTGCATAAAAGTTAAAACTGCACGGCGTCCGTTCTTTATTTGGTATTACAGAAAGTTTATCAAGCTGAAGCGCGAAGCCGGTAGGAACTTCACCGTTAGCGACTGGGTAAAGAATATCAATTATACGTTGCTTACGGTCATCCTGAGCTATCGATTTCTCATCAAGTTCACCAGACTGTGCTTGCTCTAGAAGTTCCTTGTTCGTATTTTCAGCAATATGGCGATCGCGTTCAATAGCCATATTTTGGGTTAACTGTGTTTGGACACGAATCATAGCTCCAGGAACATCAATTGGTATCAAGGTCAAATTATAAGTGGATGCAGGAACCCCTTCTTCAGATAACATAATCCCAACAGGAGTGTCTTTCACTGTCGTGATAAAAACACTTCCTCCATCAACATAGATGGTTGTATCTTCTGATGGTGCTGTTGTTGAAACACTTACATTTTTGAATGTCGTCTGGATCCTGTTTTGTAAACCCAGAGACACTGGTAAGACAATGTTCCCACCTGGCGGCACAGTGACATTCTGCATAGGCTGATAGCGTTTTTTTGCTTCATTAACAGCTTTTTGTCCTGGACCTTCAGCTGGAGCATTATTCATCAATGTATCTGTCATAGAACGAACTGCAGGAGATGCAGCACTAGCTGGGGAAAGCCCTGGAGCAGCTGGCAACGTTGTAGTCGGCCGGTTAGTATTTATTGGTGGTTGAGTAGCATTATTACTCGTTACCGTACCGGGTACCTGTTTCACTGCATTGGTCACAATATTCATAGCTTCAGAGGAATCAGGTGGTTCATCAAAAGCTTGAGTATTCACTGCCGAAGCAGGAATATTAAATGGTTCATCTGCATGAACAGCTGGAGCAAGCACGTTTAAAGTGATAAGTAATCCTATGAGTTTTCTTTTCATATTATTGGGCTTCTGCTTCATCTTGTGGCTGGATCATGTCGGTATTTTCGGTGAACTCTTTTTCCAATACCTTCCCATTAACGGTTACTTTCTTGATATTAGGTGTGCCGGAGTATTGGTTCAGGTACAGGATTCTTGGGCGACCACTTTTAACACTTAATACCATCTCATACGTCCAACGCTCAGATTGTTCCTTATCTGATACGTTGAGAAATTTGGTTTTACGGGTGCCCCAAACATATAGCACATTGTCACCAGGCAAAAAGTTGACATCTTCCGGAATAAAAGTTTGGTCAACTTTTCTTGCAAGCATCAAATCAGATGCTTTCTTAAGTTCAGCTTCTAAATCTGATTGTTTTGCAGCCGGAAACATTTTTAAAATATAGTTCGTTACGAATGTGACATTTTTTGGGTTAATGTTTCCAAGTGTGGTGGCGATAAACAGACCCCATTGTGTTTTATAGGACTCACTAGCCTTGGCACCTGCTACAGAAACTTCTTCGGTCATATCTGGAGGTATGGCAATCACTTCCGTCGTAGAAAAAAACACCACTTTAACAACAAGAAGTCCAGCAATAACAGTCAACAAACGGTTGTTTAATATTAGTTTCTTGTCCCGTTGAATTAACTGGGAATATGTCAGTTCTGCACCTGTTTTTTTACCTTTTTTAGGTATGTTCAGTTCCTCAGAAACATTGAGTATGCTTTTCCTACGTTGTATTTTATCCGTACTATAGCTTTCGGACTTTTGACCTCTTCCATCATCTTTCTCTTCATCTACTACATTGTCAGTAACCAGCTTCTTAGGTTTAAACGAGAAGAAGCTCGTGACGTAATCTAAAAGTGACTTTTTCTTTTCGTTCATTACTTCTCCGGGAACTTTAGCTGTAAAATCTTCTCATAAAGGGGTCAGAAAAATAGCGACTTTGGAAAACGGATTTACCCGGTAGAAAGCCATTCCACCACAACTTATGTTTTAATCTCCCCCTGATCGCACTCTCCTTAGCTTTGCCGTATGCAATCCAATATCCGATTGCTGCAAATGTTGCTATGGACATACATTCAAAAATATTACCAAATGAAAGCAACCCCATTACGACACCTATTTGCTTCGCATCAAAGAAGAGAATTAACAAAGGGAGATTAATTCTGAATGGAAACCGGTATGTGTAATTATCCATTGTGTCAGTACCATTGCTCATGATGACCCCTATTGTATAGGTAAAAAAAAGGGGACTTTCGTCCCCTCAGTATTGTTTTGCCCGTTTAGCAAAATTTATTTTTTACAGTGCTACACCAGCATCAAGGAAACCAGTGATGATCTTTTCGCCGTTAGCCAAAATCATCATCATCAGGAAGGAAACGAGAGCAAGGCCCGGGTTCGGACGACCGATAGAGAAATAGAAAGCAGAGATCAGCATACATGCTGCCAACGCTTTACCCGGCGCTCCGCTCAGTGCTTCAGACAACTGGGTCCAAATTTCACCCAGAGCACCGTCATCACCGCCAGCCAGCGCAATAGATGAGAACAGAGCTGCACACATCAGTGCGATAAACACCTGGAACATTTTATTGCTAAGCAGATTACGCATACCTTCGGACAGTGTAAATGAAGCTGCTTTCGGGGCCATAGCCATGGATTTGTTGATCATGTTTAACTCCTGAAGACTGAAATTGTTTATGTAATCTGGTGACTAACCAGCCATTTCAGAATACCTAGGAGAGAATTTTTAATTTCAATATATGGATGATATTTTTTATAAAAAAAACAAAAAATGAGATTCGTTTAAAAGTTACTTTTGTAGAAGTAGGAGCAACTTCTTTAGTGTTATAAATTCTGAATTAGAACGCAGCACATAGTCTAAAATGTCGTAACTTTATGAAAGATATGTTATTAATTTGAATTTGTTGGTAATACTGTTCTATCTCATCTGTTTCTTTGACCAAATTTTCAGCTGATAAAAGTCACTTTTACCCATATTATGACTCACCAAAATCACACCAGAGGTCCTTTAGATTCATTCTCAAGCTTCAACTTTACTGTATGCAAAAGTCACTTTTATCAAATTCGTCACTATTCATTCTTCTATGTCATAAAAGAATACTGCCAGGTTAAGACCCTTGCCTTTGAAAAGTTACTTTTGGACACACTTGTCCACAATCTCAACATAGTCGTTAGGAGTGGTGGTTAGTTGAGAGCAGTAAACATAAGGCAAGAGATTGGAACTTCTGTTGTTATGAAATCCAGCTGTCATTGACGAAAGTAACTTTTGTTGGTTGGTTTCGAGTTGAGAAGGTCACCTTAGAGGCCTAACCTATAGAGGCTACTTAACTACAAAATTTGGTGGTTTACCATAATTATGGGAGTAATTGGACTGCAGATGCTTCAAAATGTTACGAAAAATGAAGTAATATTGAAGAAAATATGATATATATAAACCATTGAAATTGATCGTTTAAATCTATTTTTATAGATTTTTAACCTAAATGTATACGGTTGGAACATGTAATCCGGAATATAATCTTCCATCGTTGGTGAAATTTACAACATTACCCTCTTCCATAAATGCGTTTCAAATTGTAAATTTAGGATCATTCTTATGCAGGACGTGAATGGAAAATCATGAAAACGAGGTTACTTGAAGTCGCGGGTTTAAATCTAAAAATATCGCTTTATAACAATGTGTTAGTTCTGAGTTGCAATATTGACGGACATTGTAACTATGAAACCCGCCGTATTATTAGCAACTCTATTCTCTCTGAATCAGAGATTTTTGAAAAGATTGACTCTGAATGGGTCTTTAAAATGTTTTCCAAAAATATAAAACATATCATCAATGTATTAAATTCCAACGTCAGCATCATACCTTTGGTAAGTCATCAGGTATCTTCTAGGAATGAAATGACAGATACAATGTCATGTGTAAAGCTCAATTGAACTACGATTGTTTTAACCTCTAAAGGGATGTTCGGCTTTAAGTGCCATAGTCCCTTTCAGCGATGCTCTACTAATGGAAAAAAATACCCCCTTACCTGATAAATTTTTCCTGATAGGATTGGAACATATTTCAGGTGAGGTAATTATGTGGGTAACGACAGATAACATTTTCATCGTAGATAATCAGCCTAACTCTGATGGTCACATGTATATACATCGCCCATGTCCCAACTGTTTAGGTTCTGGTATCAATTGTCAGGTTTGCTCTGGAATCGGGTCATTACAACCGGCTCTTGAAAAAGTTTATCCCGTTTATGAATGGGCTGCACTACACGGGCTGAAGCTACCTTTCAATCAATCAGTAGAGCAGACTTGCTTGAAACATCATCTGGTTGAACAGTTGGCATTGGTGGAGCAAGATAAAGGTGACTTTTATTCATCTATCTATGCATCACTTAACAAAAGTAACTTTCCTACACGACTCCAATATCGCTATCTTTTGCCTGCAGCCGACAAAACAAAACCAGCTGGCGGTCGGTTAGTTAGGCCTTTTAATGCAAAACTTGGGGTAACGATTTCTGTGAATCTTTTCGTGAAGCATATTGACGTTTTTACGAGGAAATTCTCAACAGAGAAATTTTCATCACTCCTTATGGAAACCCCTGAACACCGGCACTTCATTCTATATGACCCCTACCCTTCGCAGTATAAAGTAGGTGATGTCATCGATGCCAAGATCTATACAACCAAAAGGCTTTGGATCAATAACATGAGCATTTTACTAGTAAAATTTCTCTCAATTTCTGATGTTAAAAGCTCCTCATCTGTAAATCAGTCAGATAATGCTTGTTAAGTATTTAAGGGCTAATTTGGTTATGAATAGTCACAAAAATCTTCAAGAAATCGAGGTGTTGCAGGTATTTTTCAAGAAATACCATAGGGCCTCCCTGAGTTTGGATCATTCAAAGATAGAGATAACGTCCTGCGATATCAGCGCACTTTTGGTTAACGTTAAGAAATGCTCTCGCCCTGATTCGATAAAATTATCAGGCCCTATCATGCATACACGATTTCAACCTCTATGGTTAGCTATCTTGCTTGACTTGAACGTAAGGAAAAATGTTGAGTTAGATGTGTTTGACTTTAATTTTGTAGTTGTGGAACTGATTGAAAAGTCAGAACGTGTTTGCCAGGCCATTGGATTACGAGCAATCAAATATTCGCTTTCCGATGTCTCATATTTTCTATTGCTCTTGATTGAGTTCAGGTTAGAAATTGTTCTCAACAATTGTGTTCGGACCATAGCTATGTTTACAGAGGTAAGACATGAGTTTGAAACAAGCACAATCAGCAAAGGGTATATAGCAATCAACCCTCGCGCTGCCTCGCAACTACATGTTCTAAGCAACAGAACAGCCATTGTCTTATCAACCTTGTTTTTCTCAAAACGGACTAGTCTTTACACCCTGTTGCAAAAGTTACTTTTGAAAAAAGAAGGTCTGATTCTCGCTGATATTGCACCGGCAACAATATCAGATTTGAAACTACTGAATCACCATGGCGTTATATCTTACACAAGAACCAGAAAAAGCATTGAAATTCATGGTGTTAGTGTTTTCATTGAGGGGTTAAACCTTATGTGATTCCTAGAAAAGTTACTTTTAAAAAAATAGTTCTGCATTGCTGATCCTTACAGCAAGCCAAAAATAATTCATACCATATTAATGTAAAGTAATGCTTCTGTAGTTGAACTGGTCATAGGTAGAAGAATGAATAACAACCAACAATCTGCATCCTTTTTTATCACAACAGAACGCCACGGCCGACAGGTCAGAAATTTACGGGAATTTAGTGATGCCAACCCGGATATCTGCCATAAGGCTGTGAATGGACAGCCTTACATGATTGATCCGAGGGCATTGGAGCTCGTACCTAACTGGAACTGCAGGGAGATGGGATTGGGGGAAGAATATTACAAGCTTCCAAAACCTGCGGCGCACATTCAGAACCTTAAAAACGCATTCATCAACGGTGCAGATATCGACCCTATCACTGTCGTCATTGTTGACGGTCGGCCTCGTGTACGTCAGGGAAACTGCCGTACCCGTGCAGCTTTACTTGCTCTCAAGGAAACAGGTCTTCCTATACTGATTCGGTTACGTGAATTCCTAGGTGATGATATTGAGCAGGAATGGCACTCTTTGGATGGTGCAAAAGCCCTTCTTTTATGCCCCGTAGGTCGCGGAATTGCCTATAGCCGTTTGGTTAATGAAGCAGGAATGTCTGTGGAGCAAGTTTCCAAACGTGAAAACATTTCCGATATGGCCGTACGTCAACTCATTTCATTGGCAACAATCAATGATGAGCTCAAAGTACTAATTAGCCAGGATGTGATTTCGTATACTTTGTGTCTGGAATTGATCCGTGATCTTGGCGAAAACGAAGCCCTTGAAAAAATACGTTCAGACCTTAATGACAAGATTAAGGTTCTCTCACCTGATTTATCAGGCGTTGGTTCACTTCCACTTAATGTAACTGACATCATTAAAGCAACCACCGGTACACGTAAAGCAGTCCGGATTACAAAATCTTCGATTGGCATTCAGCCGATCCCACGAAAACTATCTCAAAACCTGGCGGCCAGTATCAAAGAGGTTTCAAACAGATTACGAGCCTCCCTTCCTACGGAGATTGATCTTGAACAAATTGGTCAAAATGAAAAAATAAATATTGAGGTCGACAGGCATTTTGTTGAGCTTATTTTGCAGGCTTATGCCTCTATTCGTGATCATGAAACCAAGCTTGAGCGCAAAACCACAAAGGGTAAACTTTCACAGTCTACTCAATCTACAGCTGATGACACCAATATAACACCGGCCTCCAATGCTCCTTTGAATGAACCACCTTCGAACAATCAGAATAACGAATTTTCGTTACTGAATTTGCATTCTGCTGTATGAAGTCAATTACCCATATTAATTTAATTTTTGAGGATTGAGCTATGTCAGATTTAAAAGATAACGAGATGGAGGGGATACCTCCGTTTCCTGAAAATGGTGAACCTTTAGCAGTCACGGTTCTTCCGGTAATCATGAATAATTTTCCTATTGCTAATCCAGAAGAGAATTAACGGCTGTTGCAATCCTATTCTCTTCTTAAATTATGGGGGTGCGCCCCCATAATTCTATAAATTTCAACTACTTAATCGCGTTATTTTTTATAAACACTGAGTAACTATATTTTTTCTATTATTTCTTAATGTTTATGATAAATACATGAGAATTGCCTCCACCCTGCTCATACATCATTAAAAATAGGGCCTATACAGGGCGTTTTTATTTGATTTAATGGTGTCATATACAACAAGGCGGGGGATTCTAAATGAAAAATTCAAATGAACAATGGTTTTCAGTTGATGGTCAGTTAATTGATAATAAACTTGTTTTTAATATTCATGAATTCAATGGTTCCGCTCGGTACGAAAAAAACTATTTATGTACATATTGTCATGGTTCCGGCCGTCATCGCATCAGTTATGCAAACTCTTCAGGTACATGTACTTCCTGTAAAGGCACTGGAAAACAGGGTACTTTGATCAAAGAGTGTTTCACGTTGCAGGTTCTTTTCAAAAAGAATTATTCAGCTGCCCAAAAGGTTGTTAATTCAATTTCCTGGCGCAAGAACCAAATTGATAATCTATCTGCACTTGAGAAAAAAATCATGTTATCAAGCAGCAAAAATCAATTCCTGAAAAGTCTTACACTTACCATTAAAAGTGGCCGTCATCTTTCCAGTAAGCAAATTGCGGTAGCAGAGCGTATCCTCTCCGAAATCAACTGACCTCCAGAGTTCAAATGTCACTATCAATAGATAGTGACATTTTTTTCTTTTGCCCTCTTATCTCGAAATCAAAAAAAATTCGCATGATATTATTCCCGTATAGACCGATGAGCGTCTTTGGAAAGTAACTTTCGTGGCTTCTCCCATTAAAAGGTTTCCTATGAGTTTTCCACAATTCTTACATCATTCTGCTTTAGCTATGACCGTCTCAATTGCCGCAAGCATGCTATCCATTGCGAATGCCCGGGTATACGAGTATACATTCACAGATATCCATGGGGCTCAAAAAAGTGTCTCTGAAAGTGCGCCGTATCTTAATCCACATGGAAGTTTTAATGTCCTCCTCATTGGTGGCTTAGACCAACAAATTCGCGTATCAGTTTTTCGAGATACGGATACCAATGCTGTCTTTAGCACAACAACCGGCATCATTACTGTTGATGATCGAATTGCCTCCTCAAGCGGCAATTATTTTTACGGCAAGACAGTCACTATTCCTCCTATCAGTGATGGACGTTACACCATAAAATCTGACATTTTGGATTCAAAATCGTCCGTTGTTTCAACAACAAGTCATCTTGTTGTAATCGACACTGTAGGACCTACGTCAGATAACTTTTCAGTACCCTGGATACCAGGATACAACATGGTGGTAACTGGGCAGCGTTGGGAGCTAGGACAAGGACAGGAAGCTGCCATCAATCTTGCAATTAAGAATATCAATGATCTATCTGGTTTTGATAAAGCTATAGTTCAAATTTTAAAACCTGATGGTTCTACACAATCAAGTTATGCAATGACTTATGATGAAGGTTCTAAAGCAGCTACAGCCCCTATAACCAAAGGTGGAGGGGCAATAGCCAAAGCTACTTGGATGCCTGTTTCTGATGCTGATGTAGAGTATCGCTTTAGAGCATTTCTCTATGATAAAGCAGGAAATTTCACTCAGGTACCCGATCAGACATTTCTTTTTGATTCTTCGGCCGGAGAATATGAACTATTTGCAGTTGCTGATCCTAATTCAACAACAAGTGTAGTTCCAGGTATTGCTACAGGTTATATTAAATATACTGCTGGCATGACTGTTAATACCAATCCTGTCACTCTTGTCTATAAAATACCCAAACAAAATTATAGAGCGTATAATAAAGCTGGTTTATCTTTCGGTTCGCTGCTTACAGAAGTTAATGGTTACGTTTATATTAAACAATCCACGCCGGTTGGAACGTCATTTACTATACATAACGGTTACCAGTATGGAGGTGGTAACTCTTCTTATAACATTAAGTTGAGTTCAACGGCTCCAAAATCTCCTTCTATTAAATCCTACGCAACTACTTTTTCTACAATTGGAAGTTTTTCCGCTGGTACAATGAAATTCACCAATAAGGATTTACCTGGTGAATATCAAAGTGCTACTGTCATCGTTGATCCAAGAGATTATGTGCAGTCGTTTTATAATATTACTCAAGGTTATGAAGTTTGCACCATTCCCCAAGGTGAAATATCTTGTACGGGACCATTTTCATATTCTATAAATAAAGGTAATGGGTACTTAGCTCACTATTTTATTGTTCGAAATCCCGATAAGACACTTTCATCAAATCAATTTGAAATTCGTAGTATTTGGAATACAGATTTAATTCCAAAAATCACGGGCTACGATTATAAAGAAGAAAATAAGTCTGTGCTTGTTTATGTTTCTCAGCCTGGAAATGGTAGCTGGCGTGATGTTTTAATGCTCTCAAAGGTAGAGATACTCGATACAATTTCTAATGGAGTACTTCTTACTGGTACAAAAGTTGCCATGTCGGGCGAAGAGTATACCTATGCATTTGATTTATCAGGCATACCCGAAGGTAGCTATAACCTTGCGTTTAGTGCTACTGATACTTTCAATAATACATCTCAACTTCCGTTCCAATCTCTTGTTGTTGACAATACTCCCCCTTCAATTTCTTTTTCTTATGAAGGAAAGCCACTTCTTACAGAAAGCACTGTATATGGACTTGAGAACATATCTATTTCTGTAATAGATGCGCTTAGTAGCTCAGAAATATATCAGATGGTTCTTCAGGGTGGACCTACCTCTGATGATGTAGAATTGGGTTTCGTGAAAAATTCTGATGGTACTTTCACGCCATTATATCCTCGCTTATTTCCATCTCTAGATGCGAACACTGATAAATATACACTTCTAGTGAAAGCTAAAGACAGTGCAGGAAATGTGAGTACTAAGTCTATCCGCTTTGCATATTACCCTAAAAACCTGATTGTTTTGGATCAGTTAAACACCCTTGCAGTCAATAAAGCCCTTTCTTTATCTACGGGAGAACCATTGGCGGTGTTAAAGGCCAGTCAATTGAGAAGAAATGATGGGTCTTTAGCAAAAGGTATTCAGACGGCTCTTGTTACAGTACGCTCTGATGCTTCTTTCCCTCTAAGTATTATAAGTAACATCGTTAACCCTGGAGAAACCAAAGAAATACAAATTGATTTGGGCACAGTTGGAAATGATGTCGTAATTCCAATATTTCCTGGTACAAATGGTATTGTTGGCTCTGCTGGTTTTATTGTTGAGTTCCCACAATTGAAATAAACTCTTTTAGGGCCAGTCTTTTCGATGGCCCTAACTTTTGACGGCAAAGGTTAGGATGTATATTCGTTTAACATACAATACTTCATTTCTCTTACTTTTTTCTGTTTCTTTTCCCCCTCCCCTATTCCCGTGATTTCTTTCGATAGCATCGAAAGTCAGCGTATTTCTGTTCCCCGGAAGACCGTACATAACTCCGTCGCTCTCAACCTTCACACTTATATCTTAGCTGTATCATGTTACCTCATAGGTAATAAAATACCCTGTATTTCGCATCCCCCGGAGTCTCAGGTGCTTTCTGATGTCTCTCTGGAACAAAGCAACCCCCTTGTTCGCAGTGCTGATTCTGGTGCCTCATCAGATTCCTAGTACCTTGCTGGAAGAAAACAACCCCGTTGTTCGCAGAAACCAATGGGCCTTCATACTCTTACCGTAGCCTCGCAGGTATAAATTCAACCCCCCTTCTTCTCAGATCGGATTCGTGAGCGATATAGGCTTCAAGGGTCTTTGCATGACTAAAAACAACCCCGTTGTTCGCATTTACCCAACAGGTTCTCTTACGCGTCCTGATGCCTATCAGGAGCAATACAACCCCGTAGCTTGCAGATAGTCGCCCTGGTTCTCATACATCGTCCTGATGTCTGTCAGCAACAATGCAACTCCTTTGTACGAAGATAGCCACTTTGAACACTGCGGTTTTCTGATGATTCGCTGGTCAAAAACAACTATGTTGTCGCAGTCATGAACATAGATACTCAGCAGATTCCTCATACCCGGCCGGTTCAAACTTCCCCACTGTTCGCACAAACCTATCAGGTTCTCTTATTCGTCCTGATGTCTCTCATGTAAAAAACAACCCCGTTGTTCGCAGAAAACACTTTGGGGTCTTATCGGATCCCTCTTGCCTCTCAGGAACAAAACAACCCCGTTTTTCGCAGTTACCCCAAAAAGTTCTCTTACGCGTCCTGATGCCTATCAGGAGCAATACAACCCTGTAGCTTGCAGATAGTCGGCCTGGTTCTCATATTCGTACTCATGCCTGGCAGCAACAATGCAACCTCTTTGTACGCAGATAGCAAACTTTGATCTCTACGGTTTTCGGCTGATTTGCAGGTCAAAAACAACTATGTTGTCGCAGTCATGAACAGGGATAATCAGCAGATTCCTCATACCCGGCCGGTTCAAACTTCCCTACTGTTCGCACAAACCCATCAGGTTCTCTTACGCGTCCTGATGTCTTTCATGTAATAAACAACCCCGTTGTTCGCAGGTAGCCCACCAGGTTCTCTTACGCGTCCTGATGCCTCTCAGGAACAAAGCAACCCGTTGTTCGCAGCCATCCAACTGGGCTCTCATTGGCTTCCTGATGCCTCTCAGGAACAAAACAACCCCATTGTTCGCAGCTATCTAACTAGTCTCTCATTGGCTTCTTGATGCCTCTGAGGAATAAAAACAACCCCATTGTTCGCAGGTAGCCCACCAGGTTCTCTTACGCTTCCTGATGCCTATCAGGAGAAATACAACCACGTAACTTGCAGATATTCGGCCTTGTTCTCATACTCATCTTGATACCTGTCAGCAACAATGCAGCCCATTTGTACACAGATAGTTAACTTTGATCTCTGCGGCTTTCTGATAATTCCTGGGTTAAAAAACAACTATGTTGTCGAAGTCACAAACAGGGGAACCCAGCAGATTCCTCATATCCGGCAGGTTCAAACTTCACCACTGTTCGCACAAACCTATCAGGATCTCTTACGCGTCCTGATGTCTCTGATGTGTAAAACAACCTCGTTGTTCGCAGCTATCCAACTGCGCTATCATAGGCTTCCTGATGCCTCTCAGGAATAAAACAACCCCGTTGTTCGCGGCTATCCACTGGGCTCTCAATGGCTTCCTTATGCCTCTCAGGAATAAAACAACCCCATTGTTCGCAGCTATCCAACTGGGCTCTCATTGGTTTCCTGATGCCTCTCAGATACAAAACAACCCCGTTGTTCGCAGCCACATTCCGGTAGACCCATCCACTTACTGAAGTACCAAAGGCACAGACAACCTCGATGTTTGCAGCAAGAATTCCTGCTGCTGATGTTCATAGCTAACGGTGTAAACTGTGGATATGAGAGAAGGGGAGGGGAGGGGAGGGGAGGGGAGGCGGATTTCATCGTCATAGTTAATGCCAGTCTAACACGAATATTGAAAAAGTAAGCTGTAGATATAGGCCGATAGCGATAGAATTCACCAAATCGATTTTTTTTCGCTTTGAATCATTTTTTTATTGTATATCAATATGTTGCAGTTTTTATGCTACATAGAGTAAACAAATGACTTGTGCGCGAAATCTCGATTTGAGCGCTTAATGTGGTAAAAGTGCATTGCAATGCACTTTTACCTTGTAATGTGCTCAATCCTCATTAATAATGTAAAAACTAACCTAAGGAGAGACTATGAGCATATTAAATGATATTCGTGCGATCGGCCTGAAAATGAAAAACGAACAAGCAAGTCTTAAGGAGATTATCCTTGAGTCGAGCCAAGTTGACGTTTCAGATGAGCAAGTCGATGGATTAGACCGTCTTATCTATAATCACTGTTTAAATAAAAAAACTCTCTCTGATTTTTTTGGTAAATCAAGAAATACATTTAGTAGAATTCTTTCCGAACTGCATGAAAAAAATGTAATTGGTGAACCTATTTTCCAAAACAAGAGTCACCTGTATACCCGTTGGGATGTGCAAAAAATAATGGATGCAATGGGCACACCTCAATACCGTGACATGTATTTGCCGCGAGTCATCGTGACTGAAAACCATAAAGGTGGAACCGGTAAAAGTACAACAACAGCAACACTCGCTACCTCAGCTGCTTTGGATCTTTATCTAAATGCCAAAATATGTGTCATTGACCTAGACCCACAAGGTTCATTAGGAAATAACCTGATCCATTCCACTAGCGAAGATAGTGTATATCTAACTATTACTGACGTTTTGCTTAGCGAAATTGAAGATAACGATTTCACTCAATATATAAAGCAGGGATACACGGAAGCTGAGATTATTGGAACGATGGCATTTTCTACGCATCTTCCCAACATGGATGTAATAACAGCGTTCCCGACTGATGACCGATTTACTGATAAATATTGGAGTCTGGATAAAGAAACAAGACACAAGCTGCTTACTCGTTTTCGCGATGTTGTTATACCTGTATTAAAAGAAAAATATGATCTTATATTTATTGACACTCCACCACAAGACTCTCCAATCATTTGGTCAACAAATGAAGCTGCTGATGCAATACTTGTTCCGATTACACCACGAGAATATGATTTTGCATCAACTACAAACTATATGATTACTATTTCTGACCGACTTGAACAATTGCCTTCTAAGGGTGAGAACATTAAATGGCTAAATGTACTAGCTGTGAATGTTGATGATAGAAGCCAACATGAAATTCGTACTTTAAATAAACTGGTAAGAACAGTACGTGATAGATTCATGACTACCAACATTAAACACTCAGAAGCTTTTGTAGCAGCTGCCGAAAAAGGTCGAACAGTACTCGATATCAAAAAATCAGAAGAGCTCTGTTCTTCAAAGCAGTATGATATAGCTGAAATGTCAGTTCAGTCGGTATATCAACAACTTATCAATGAGATTAAAAGTTTCTCAGTTAGGGAGGGCAGTGAATAATGAGCGAAGTTGAACGCGGTACAAGCAAAGACAAATACTTAACCGGAAACGGTAAACGTACAGTTGTCGATCAAAAAAGCGGGCTTCCGCCTCTAAGAACTCCCCCTACGCAAAAGCGACTCTTTACTCTGGCGAATGGGCGCAAAGTTGAAGCTCGCTACGTAGTAGTCCCAGGATCAGAAGTATCTGATAAAACGCTCGTTCATGAGCTAAACCCTCGAAATCAAGAGGCAGTTGATGATCTTTCTACAAGAGATATACTTCCCCTAATTAAAGAAAGTGGGGTAACGACTGAAGCTATTGCTGTATGTCGGGATGGTAAATATTACCTGGTTGAAGGTAGTCGCCGTCGATACTGCTGCATCAAATGTTCTGCAGACCTGCCTTTATGGACATTCGATGAAGAAATTAGCCGTGAAGATGCCGCTTGTATTGTAAATGCAGCACAAACAGCAAAGCGATTCTCATATCGTGAAATGGGTATGAAATACCTTGAAATCATGGAGAATAAAAAGTTCAAAACCAATGATGAACTTGCTTCCTATCTTAACATTGGCATTGAATCGATAAGAAAAAGAATTCAGGCCGCTAAAGTAGACAAAGAACTTATTAGAATTTTCCCCGATTGTGAAGGGATACCTAATACTTACTATAGTAAATTGGCTAAAATTGAAAAAACCGCCAAAAATAATAGTATCCCTCTTACGGAACTAACATCCGAAGTTGGGGCAGAAGACAATAAAATAAACAACATTAATGATATTGAGGAAGTTCAGAAGTCTATATTAACAGGTTTGCTTTCAGTGCTTAGTATTCTTTGTAATGATGCACAAAAACCTTCTAAATGGACAGTGTCAGATATTGCAGAATTTGAAGATAAGGATACTTACGCTAGGATTAAGAAAAGTACTGACGGTCAAAAGGTGAGTTTTGAGTTTAAGCGTATAAATCAATCAACAATAAATGAGATAGAACGTTTAATTAAAGTCAGTATTAACAAAGCAAAATAGAATTAATATGTATAGTCATGGCTCTTTCCCTTTTAAACAGGGGTCATGACTTTCTCATTTGATCTCACCAAATACAACCCCATTGTTCGCAGTTAGGCCTAAGAAATCCCGCTCGCTTACTGTTGCTTGGCAAGAACAAGACAACCCCGTTGTTCGCAGTTTGGCTTCGGGAGTCTCGGTCGTCTCCTGTAGCCCTGCAGGATGAAGACAACCCCATTGTTCCCAGTCAGCCTCGGGATTCACACCCGCTTACTGATGCCCTGCAGGTTGTAAAACAACCCCGTTGTTCGCAGTCAGGGACAGGGGGGTTAGCTGTTTCCCGATGCCCCGCGTCCCCAAAAAAACCCCTTAAACTCGTTCTGAACACCAGTAAAGGCGGGTTCTTTCTTATACACCTAGTGAATTGTTTTTCACTATAAATTTGGGTGTTATTTGGGAATTTTTTATATTCATGCTGATAAGATTAGGAATGGTAGCTGGTTTGGATTATATGGGCTTTCGTTTGCAATTAACTGAACAGGAAGGATATGGAAGACTTATATTTGCTGTTTGCTAAAGACAGAAATGGCATGTTATACGATACCCACCATGCACGGTTAACCTCTGACATTACCTTTTATTGCACACAATGCGGAAGTCGCATTTACTACCAAAATGAAATTGAAACTGATAACTTCAAACAGAGACATTTTTTTAAGCACGTTATGGCGGATGAAAAAGATATAAGCATATGCGAAGTTAACTATCTCAATGAAGCGATTAAAGATATAGCCCATAGCATCCTATGCAGTGAATCTAGCATTTTTGTTAGTCCAATTTTTACTAAGGGCGTAATTCAAGCTCCAGATAAGATATTCGCCCCTCATAATGTCATTATCTCACATGATGATCTCATAGGTTCCCAAAGCGTGGATTTCAAATGGACAAGTTCTAAGGGGAAATGTATGGGGTTAGTTTTCGTTGACCACAATGAGGTAATTGAAAACAAAATGTATGACGTCAACGATTCCAAGGCATTCATTGCAGAAATAAACTTGGCAATACTTAAAAGTCACCTACGTTCCATGATCAAATCAAATCATGGGGTAGATGGTGGTTTAATCAAAGCAATAAAAAAATTATTATTCAATAAAAACACACATAGCCGGTGGATTAGTTGGGACGGGAAAAAATCAAATTTAAGAATATCTCCAGCATACTTTACTACCTTCAACAACTACGGATATGACAGTTATAAAAGTGTAGTTTCTTTGGAATACTTGTTTCATAATGAAAATGATTATATTAACAATAATACAAAGTCAACTTTGAGGATAACAGGAAGAAAGTTTGATTTTCAGGTTAAAGAAATAATTTATCAGTTCAGCCTAGAACGAGGAAGTTGCTCAGATACGTTTTATGTCGTCATCTATGAGAAAGAATGCGTTTTACTTGATTATGTACTCAATTCAGTTCCAGTTAATGACGACACATACAACCATATTAAAAAGTTGTGCATAAAACTCATTCGTATATATGAATCTGCCATGCGTGGTTTAAGCCTGACTTGAAAGGGCTGCGCCCAGCCTACTCACGAATAACCTTGGCAATTTCCGGCCAAAAGTAACGTTTATCCCTTTCAACGGGGAAGGGGGGTTCAAAACAATGAACGGATCTGATCATGTCGAAATACGACACTGATCATTTCTGGAAACCTCCCAGCAAAGCTGGTATCTATCGTCCTGATGTGGTGATGAACGATGATTGAAAGTTACTTTCTGTTATGTGGTGATGATTTGGGGCAAACGACCCTAATCAGGTATTAACCTAATCAGGGCTCATCTGTCGGACAGATTAAAAATTCCATTTGTTCCGTTACTACTGGATTTGTGGGAATTCGATAATAAAATTGCTTTCCCCGGTAGAGCCATCTTCTGCTGTAAAAATTGGGACAGTTGAGTTTTCACCGTTCCCAAGGTCTATCTGAATTTCTTTTGTCTCACCGGGTTGAATAACGTTTCCAAGAATATTGATCGCATAATCTGCGTCTTTCCTGAGCGTGATATTGGCCGTTTGTACGCCTTGCGCCAGTGAGCCATCGTTACGGCGCAGCTGACCGGTACGCATAACGGCCAACGGTGTGTTATCACTGGTTTTGAGTGCCTTCACTACGCCCAATGTTTTCAGCTTCTCAAGGGTAACCAGGTTTTTTGGGTAGTAAGCGAACTGAATGCTTTTTTGTGTCGTGTTGCCTTTCGCGTCGGTAGCAAACGCGGTCAGTGTATATTTGTCCGTATCTGAATCCAGGCTAGGGAAGAGACGAGGGTAATCAGGGGTATAACTACCGTCCTTATTCTGGTTAAAACCTAAGATAACGCTGTCCGATGCCGGTCCGCCTTTAAGCTCAAGCCGAACAAGGCTCGGTGCGGTTAACGCATCATTTAGCGTTATGCTGATGTTCTCAAGCCCGTAAACGATGGCTCCCGGGGAGAGGCTCGTATTTTCATAGTTAAAATTAACCACCGGAGGCGTCTTGTCGTTAATCAGGTCAATGAATGGCGACGATGTTTCATTGTTAAAGGTGTCCTTTGCCTGGAAGCCCAGATTATATTTCCCTTCGGCAAGTTTGCTCAGATCAAAACTATATGTGTAATCCTCTCCAGCAAGGGAAGTCTGGGTTCCTGTCAGCAATTGACCGCCGGTTTCGGAATCCACCAGAACTGCTGATTTGAGTTGTAACAGATCTCGGAACTTACCGCGCTCAGGTTGCGTTACAAATAACAGTACGGTTTTGTTTTCTTCCTGGTAACTATATCCAGTTATTCTGGGTAGCAGATCAGTGTTCCAGTGGTGTCTTTTTTCTATACTGACTGATGAAAATGTTTTATCCATATCTGTCAATCTGAATGAGTAGGTCGTAATACCATTACCTGATTTTGGAATAGACCAGGATACCGCACCGATGCACTCTGTCTCACCAGCCGGTACCTGACAAATCTCTGTATTTCCACTCATCGCCCTCTGATCATAATTTCGTGGAGACGCGGTTATCCTTACGGAGCTGAATTTAACGGGCAAATCTTTGGTATTCCAAAGATAGCTTCCTGAATTCATTTCTCCTTGCTTATCCGATCTTAACCATGCTCCTGGTGCTGCCGGGCTGACTGGAGCCTCACTGCCTAAATTGATATCATATGAGAGTGAGCCGCCACCCCATTGATATCCGTTGTGGATGGTGTACGTGACTTTATAGGCGGTCTTAGCTGATACATAGCTGTAGCCATTCGCTTCGGAAATAATCGTTCCGAATTTTAAACCAGCCTTATTGTATTCCCTGCGGTTATTCGATGGCACCCGGTACACCAGTGTCAAAGGGTTCTGGTTTACGGTCATTCCCGGCTTATATGCTATGTAACCTTCACTAAAGCCTGGAACCACGCTCGTTTTCGAAGTTGGGTCATAAACAGCAAACAAGGTGTATTCGCCAAGGTCAGAGTCAAAAATGAACTTCTGGTCTGGCAAAACTTTACGGTTTCCCGCTTTATCATAGAGCGTCACACGGAAGCGATATTCCACATCAGCGTTTGATACAGGCATCCATGATGACCGACTCATATTCCCTTTTGTCCACGGTACAGAAAGGGATGCTGACCCACTGTCATACACCATATCGGTAATGGAATAGACCGTGTCATCAGGTTTAATCACCTGAATTGTCGCTTTATCAAAACCAGTTGCAGCTTTGACATTATTAACATTCAAGTAAAGCTTTGCTTCAGCCCCCTGACCCAGTTCCCAACGTTCGCCGGTTAACACCATATCGTATCCGGGATTTTGGTCTATGCTCAGGTTATCTGATGAAGGGCCTACAGTATCGATAATAAAATTGTGAGAGGTACTGTCGACAACCGTGTTTTGAGTATTCAGGATATCAGAGGTTATGACATAACTACCGTCACTCAGCGGGGGAAGTATCAGTGTTTTTCCGTAAAACTCTTCACCTGTAGAAGCCTTGATACGGTCATTGACCGTCACGCTATCCGTAGTGAAACTATATACACCAACATTGTCTTTCTTTACCGTTACCTGAATTTTTCTGTCTAGGCCGGATATGAGCTTTACTTGAATTTTTTCGTTGGTATTAAGAACACCAGAATCCGCGCTGATTGACTTATCCGTTCCGTAGATATCTTTGATCTCATATTCATAGACACGAGCATATGAAGGGAGTGAAAGGGTAGTCAGTATTAGCGTAGTCAGTAAATTAATTTTAATTTTCATATCAAATTAGTCCAGAGAATTACAGAAGGTTATGCCTTGGCGAAAGTTACTTTCTTTTCTGATTGCATGGTTTTAACAAAGCCATATGGCAAGGAACCCCACCAGCCCCCTGTTGCAGAGGCGGTGGCCGTCGATAGTTAGTTAAGTTGTGGGAACTCGATGATGAAGTTACTTTGTCCTGTAGTACCGTTAACTGCCGGAAAAATCGGTACTGTAGAATTTGCGCCAGTTCCGAGGTCTAGCTGTATTTCTTTGGTTTCCCCTGGTTGGATCACCGTCCCCAGAATGTTGATGGCATATTCAGCATCGCTTCTGACCGTGATATTGGCCGTCTGTATACCTTGGGCCAGAGAGCCATCGTTACGGCGCAGCTGACCGGTACGCATAACGGCCAGCGGTGTGTTATCACTAGATTTGAGCGCTTTTACCACGCCTAGCGTTTTCAGCTTTTCAAGCGTCACGAGATTTTTCGGGTAGTAGGCGAACTGAATGCTTTTCTGGGACGTATTCCCTTTAGCATCTGTGGCATATGCAGTGAGAGTGTATTTATCCGTCGATGCATCCAGAGTTGGGAACAACCTTGGGTAATCAGGAGTATAGCTCCCGTCAGCATTCAGGTTAAAGCCGAGGACCACGCTATCAGATGCCGGTCCCCCTTTGAGTTCCAGGCGGTCAAGAACTGGCTTAGTCAGCACATCGTTAAGGTTAACGGCGATATTTTCCAGTCCGTAGACTGTGGTACCGGAAGGGAGCGGGGCATTTTCGTAGTTAAAGCTGATTTCAGGAGGCGTCATATCATGCACGAGCGTGATGAATGGAGATGTTGCCTCATTTTCGAAAGTGTCTTTTGCAAGGAAGCCTAAATTGTATCTTCCTTCCGCCAGCTTACTCAGATCAAACGTATAGGTGTAATCTTCACCCGCTAGGGCCGTGCGTGTGCCTGTGAGTACAACTGTATTTGTACCTTTGTCCAGAAT
This sequence comes from Klebsiella sp. GG_Kp146, assembly GCF_040061975.1. Classification (NCBI taxonomy): domain Bacteria; kingdom Pseudomonadati; phylum Pseudomonadota; class Gammaproteobacteria; order Enterobacterales; family Enterobacteriaceae; genus Klebsiella; species Klebsiella sp. GG_Kp146. Next base: position 28,522 of record NZ_JBEAHA010000044.1, on the reverse strand, counting down.
ACTTGCAGATTTAAGAAGAAGCTGGTCTCCAAATTTCCCATTACCCGGCTGAGTAACAAACAAAAGTACGGTTTTCTTATCCTCTTGGTAGTCATAACCGGTTATTCTTGGAAGTAAATCTGTATTCCAGTGGTTTCGCCTCTCTGTATTTCCGGAAGTCAGGCTCATATCTAGATTAGTGGTCCTGAAGTTGTAGGTAACTGTCCCATTGCCACTTTTTGGTATACTCCAGCCTACAGTTCCGGTGCATTCAGTCTCACCTACGGGAATATTACAAACCTTCGAGCTAACTGAATTGGATGTGGCTATGACTTGTTGAATATAACTACGAGCTGTAGAACGTGCAGTTGCAGTAAGGAATTTGACGGGTAAGTCAGAGGTTTTCCATAAATAATGGAAAGCATTTACCGTGCCTGCCTTATCGGAGGTCAGCCAGACATTAGGAGTTGATGGGCTTGGCGATGCATCGGGCCCCAATTTAATATTGTACGTGACGTATGCTCCCCCCCAGCGGTACCCGTTGTGGATGACGACCTGAGTTTGATAGGGGGTTGTTACTGAAACATAGCTATATCCATTTGCCTCAGAGATAATCTGACCGAACTTCAAACCAGACTTACGATATTCTCTCCGGTTTGTTGAAGGTATACGATAAACAATCGTGATAGGGTTCTGGTTCACGGTCATACCAGCTTTGTATTCAACATACCCTTTGCTAAAACCGGGAACGACACTTGATGTTGCTTCGGGGTCATATACGGCGAATAAGGTATATTCCCCTAAGTCAGAGTCAAAAAGGAATCGCTGATCAGGTAGAACTGTGCGGGAGCCAGCTCTATCATAGAGTGTCACACGAAAGCGGTATTCCACATCGGCATTCGAAACAGGCATCCAGGATGATTTAACCGCTCCTCCTTGGGTCCATGCAACAGATAGCGACGATGAGCCACTGTCGTAAACCATATCGGATATGGAGTGAACAGTATTGTCGGGATTGATAACTTGAATAGTCGCTTTATCAAAACCGGCAGCGGCTTTTACGTTTTTCACGTTCAGGTAAAGTTTTGCGTCAGCACCTTGTCCAAGTTCCCACAAATCGCCTGTCAGCACCATGTCATAACCGGGGCGTTGATCAATTCTCAGGTTATCTGCCGATGGTCCAGCTGTATCAATAAGGAAGGACTGTTCAGTCGAGTCAACGGTAGTGCCTTGAGTGTTAAGAATTTCGGATGTGATTGTGTACAGGCCATCACTCAACGGAGGGAGAGTCAATTTTTTCCCATAGAACTCCTCGCCACTTGATGATTTAATACGGTCTTCTACATTGATGCTTTCAGTGGTCGAACTGTAGACAGCTTCTCCATTTTTCTTCACCGTTACCCGAATTTTTCTGTCGAGACCTGAAATCAAACTTATTTGAATTTTATCGTTTGTGTTCAGTTTGCCAAACTCAGCACTGACAGATTTATTTATACCGTATATATCTTTTATAGTGTATTCATAGACCCTCGAATACGATGAGAAAGAAAGGGTCATGAGAATAAACGTTGTCAGCATTTTTATCTTGGTTTTCATATCAAATCTTTCCGGGCAAACTTGAAAAAATAGTGTGTTAGAAAGTAACTTTTCGCTTTTTACAATCTATATGCTTGTATCGGTCCACCAGCTAGGTGACTGTATCCGAAAGTTTTTACTTGATTTGCGGGAACTCGACAATGAAGTTGCTTTGCCCCGTTGAGTCATTCGCGGCCGGGAAGATCGGGATTGCAGAATTTTCGCCAACCCCAAGATCAATCTGAATCTCCCTGGTATCACCGGGCTGGATAATTGTGTCCAGAATATTTATTGCATAGTCAGCATCTGCCCTTAAAGTCACATTGGCGGTCTGTACGCCCTGAGCAAGCGAACCATCATCTTTACGTAACTGTGAGGTACGCATTACAGCCAGAGGAGTGTTATCGCTTGTTTTTAGAGCTTTGCCAACACCCAATGTTTTCAATTTTTCTAGAGTGACAAGGTTATTAGGGTAATAAGCAAACCTTACAGATTTAAATGTAGTATTTCCGTATGAATCAGAAGCATAAACCTCAAGTGTGTATTTGTCTGAACTTTCGTCTAACGAAGGAAATATCCGTGGGTATAATAGTGTATAAGTGCCATCACCATTATTTGTAAAACCCAGTTCAACTTCATCAGAAGTGGGGCCTCCTCTGAGGACGATTTTGGTAACTGATGAACTGCTGAGGAGGTCCGCCACACTAATTTTTATGTGCTCAAGTCCATAGACCGTACTATCGTTTATTAGTGGAGAACCTTCGAGTTTAAATTCAATTTCCGGAGGCGTTTTGTCGATTATAAGGTCTCGGAAAGGTAATGTAGTAATATTTTCTGCAGTATCTTGAGCAGTAAATCCTAGGTCATAGCGACCTTCATCAAGCGAATTTAGGTCAAAACTAAACGTGTAATCGTCGCCGGACATAGCGATCTGCTTTCCAGAAAGAATGATGTTGCCGTTATTACGATTAACAAGTGAAGTCTTAGCTAACTTCAGAAATTCTCTCCAGGAGCCATTACCTGGCTGCGTTACAAAAAGGTTGACGATTTTGTCTTCTTCTGAATAATTATACCCTGTGATCACAGGAAGCCAGTCAGTATTCCACATAGATCTCAGTTCAAGATAGTTTGAACGAAACGAAGAGGATGTGGAACGAACAAAAAACTGGTGAGTTAAAGCACCGTGGCCTGGATTTATTTTATAATTGAATGGACCAGTACAGGAAGATTCTCCAACTGGGATCTGACAAACTATTTTTGAGTCAGTGTTATTATACAGGTATTGCACATATGGTCTGGGCTCAACATTGATCGTCATACTTGTATATTCACCAGGAATGAATCTGGCAGGCCACAGCATATTAACTGCTGATGCGCCGTTCGCACTAAGAATTCCATAAGTACTGAAATCCCATGATGCGGTATTAATTTTAGGAGTGAGAGGAGCTTTGTCACTCAAGACCACATTATATGAACTGTTTCCACCTCCCCATTGATAGGCATTGTGAATGGTAAAGGCTGTTCCAACTGGCGTTGTTACTTTTATATATGAATAACCATCGAATTCCGTTAACAATGAACCGAACTGTAGACCAGCTTTATTGTTGGGACGATAATTAGATGAGGGTAATTTGTAGATAAACGTTACAGGGTTAGTATTTACAGCTAAGCCCGGTTTGTAAGATATATAACCCGACGAAAACCCCGGAACAACACTTTGAGGGTAATCCGGATCATACACTGCGAACAAACTATGTTCACCCGGCGTAGAGTCAAAGATGAACTTTTGCTCGGCAAGTTCGCTGGAGTTTCCAGCTTTATCATATAAAGTTACATGGAATCTATAAATGGTATCCGCATCTGACAATGGCATCCAGTCACTTTTTTGCGAGTATCCTTTTGTAATCGGGGCTGAAAGAGAAGAAGATTGTTCTTCATATGTCATTTTGTAGGACGAAAATACGGTACCATCAGGATTAATAACCTGAATAATTCCATAATCGAGCCCTGATAAATCTTTAATATTTTGTATGGAAACATAAATTGTTCGTTCTTGTCCACGACCTAATTCCCATAATTCACCAGTATTTACCATTCCATATCCGGGTATCCACGGAACAGAGAGTTTATCAGACATAGGACCTGAAGTGTCGACCAAAAAGGAATGAGAGGTGGTCGATACGACCTTTCCTTTAACATCTAAAATTTCAGAAATTACAGTGTATTTTCCGTCACTTAGTGGTGGTATCGTAACTTTTAGCCCATAAAAACTTGTACCGTTTGCGGATGTTACGCGGTTGTCTACAGTGATCTCTGGAGTGAGTGTGCTGTAGACAGAAATATCCTGGCTATTTAGAATTTTAATTTGGATTTTCTGATCAAGACCAGCGATAAGAACAAGATCTAATTTCCCTTCAGGGTTTAGAGCTGTATCATTCGTAGTACTTAAGATGGATTTTTGTGAACCATTAATATCCTTGAAAGCATATTCATAGACCCTAGCATGACCTGACATGGCAAATCCTGCAAGGAGTAGGGTTGACATAAATTTTGCTTTTTTTACCATTTCAATTTATTCCAAAAAAGAGCGTTCTAAGCCTGCCAGCGGGATAAAAGTTACTTTTCCCATATGGCCCACAGAGCTATCCTTACCTTAAAAAGTCACTTTTCCCATATGGTTCACAGAGCTATCCTTCTCTTCAAAAGTTACTTTTCTCCAAAACGACTCTGGTTCGTTGGCTTACAGAGGTGTATCAGTAGCGCTATCTATGGTGACGGCCATAGGTCTGGAACCACTGGTATCATCCACATCAACGGTAATATCTTTCCAACGCCAAGGGTCGGCCACCCAGTCAATAAGCTCTTTAATGGACAGTCTGTGCTTGACCACGATTCTTTTAATGTCGCCATTGTCAAACCAGTTAATCCGGTTCACATGCTGTTTGATGTAGTACACATCCCATGAGCCTTGGCCCAGAAATTCCTTAACCCACTGTCGTTTTTGTTCTCGCCAGTCAGAGGGCAGTACGTCAGCACGAAAAAGACTATCTGTTATCTGATAGATATCTGAAAACCCGACCTCGCTATCCGGGATCATTTCCAAGTACAGGTTTCCGGCAACCGGATGTTTCGCACTAATAACCACGTTTTTTGAGCTCATCAAAGGTTCCCTTTTCCGTATGAATAGGCCTGATGCCAATAATCCAGTTATATCAAAATCAGGATCGAAAATTTCTGAATAACAGGACGAAAAAAAGCCATGGCGAAAAAAAATGCGACAGAAAAATAGGGTCTTCCAGGAGCTATCTAAATTGCTATTGTCAAAAGACTAATCCATACGGAGAAGTCAAAATGACACCTGCATTCAGGTTTGGTAATGAGAAAAATGTATACACAGCAAGAAGAAAGCGGCTTCGCAGAAGAGGAAGGCTGATTCACAGCCCTAATGACAGTTTCATTACTAACAGAATTCTTGATCAGCTAATTGATGAGGTTATGTATCAAGAGGCATTCAGAGAAAAATCCATCTTTGAACGTTAAAAAAAACGCTCAACTGCAAGAATGAGTCTCGTGGCGGGAAAATCTCAAAATTCGTTATGTTAGATTAAATCCAGCATTTAAGGCCAGTGCCCTGCAAGGTTAAAGGGAAGGGCGGTAGCGTCTTAAAAATTCGTACACTTTGCGCACTGAGGAGAGTATGTCTACTACTACCATAACGCGAAGATTCAATATTCTGGTAGCTGGGTACTTCACAATTATTTCCTGTTGCCAAATTGTGGTATTCCCGCACTCTCAACCCATTTTTCTGGTACTGGTGACCATGGGAATTGCACTACGTCTTTTTACCCTTCAACAGCATCAAAAGAACATCAGGTTTCTGGTTTTTTCCCTTTTCTCGCATCATCTGGCGCTTGGCATTCTTTCTGTTGTTCAGTTTTATGTCAGTATCAGGTTTCGCAGAGATATTTATCTTGAGTACCAGCTGGTTTACGCACCTTTTCTTAATGGAATAGGGTATGTCTATTTCAACGTATGGAGACGGCGAGCATAACTATCATCAAACCTCAATGACTAAGGGTATCTGAATGTTATTTTCAAAACCAAAAATCCGTCCACTGACATTTTCACCCGAAGAGATTGTGTGTCTTCAGAGCGGCAACAAAACGCAATTCAGACGACCAGTCAAAGGGGGGCGTTATTTCTCAGAAAGTATGGACGCAGGAAAGAACCCCGGGGCAATACATCCGGTATTAAAATGTCCATATGGGCAAACCGGCGACAGGATCTGGGTAAGGGAAGCGGCCAGATCGGAATGGCAAAGAACGCTTGAATCTCCCTTCCTGGTTCAGACGGGGGTACAGTACCGCGCTGATAAGGAATACCGTGAGATCACCGCAGAAACGAAGCACAAAATGTTCCCAGCTAAAGCACGGACAACTCAGGGGGATTTGGCCTGGGCAACGCCAGTTGGTATGCCTCGATGGGCAAGCCGGTACCTGCTTGAAATATCCGGTTCCCGGTTAGAGAAGCTTGCTGATATCAGTCATGAGGATGCGTATGAAGAAGGAATATTGACTGAAGTATGGGATCAAACCGTTGTCGCCCGAAATTATGATACCCCTGACTCATTCTTTCAGTTCTGGTCTGAAGAGATGGACCACTATGTTGAAATGAATGAGCTGTATCGCCGATCTTATCAAAGTTTATGGAACCAGATTTATGGGGGGGACAGTTGGGCATCAAACCCACTCGTTTGGGTTGTAACATTTAAATTAATTGATTGAAGGTTATGTTATGAGCAATATTTTTAAATTAGGCGTTGTGCCTTTAGTTGTTTTAGGTGGATATAGCTTGCTGTTTTATCCAGGCCATGAAGATATACCAGAAAAACAAGCCCGCCATTGGGTAAACGACTGCCGGTTGGTAGAAAAAAATATTGATAATGGTTTTTTTTCTTCCGAGCAAAATCGGCTTCAGTGCGGTGATGTCGTTGAAAATGTAAACGCAGCTGATTATGACCATGTTATGAATGGCAATAAGAGTATAACCATAGCAGAGTTAATCAAGGAAATATTCAGTGAATAGGTAACTTACAGAGTGAGTATGCAGGCCTTCATTTGTCGATAGCTGATTACCCTCTTTCTATCGAATTATGGGAAGACAATTCGCTCCATACTCAATACCTACCGGATAAATTTAATGGTACTCGAAAATCACGATAAAGTTATGAATTCAGGACCAATCAGGAAGGATGGGTTGGCGCACAAACCAACATATATTTGTTCAAACGACAAAGTTTTGAACAATGCAATAGAAGTACTGCAAGGAGACAGGCAATGACAGCTTACTATCTTGAAGGGAATAATATCGCCTGGCTTAATGGTGTATGCTTATTCCTTATTGTTATCGGGTTTTTGTGCACGCTGACTAAATTCATTCTCCCTAAAAAAATTTCTCTGCGAATGAATATAGATTATATCTTGGCTTTTGGCGTTATGATAGCTTTGGCTGCGATCGTCACGGCTGTCATTTTTACCAGTAGATCATTTACGATGGATGAGCTTGAAGCAGGGAGACACTGGAAAAAAGACTGTAAACTTCTGGAGGTGAACATACCTACAGGAACCTTTTCCGAACCAGTTAATAAACAAGACTGCGGTGGCGTTATCATTAATGTCCCTAAGCTTCAGTATGACGAATACATCCGGCAATGGGAATTATACGAAGGAAAAGAAAGATGATTCCAAAAATTAGAAGGGGCAGTATGAATGCAGAAGGTGATTTAAAGAAACTGACTAAGCTTAAAATGAAAAAGCTTTGGTGGATTATATTTACATGTTTACGTATAGAGGATAATACTCCCCCTCCTTTATGGGCTGCTACAGTTGTCGCTCCGATGCTATTATCTTTATTTTTATTTTGTCTGACACGGTCAGGTTTAATTGCACTAATTTCATGGGGGGTGGGGGTTATTGTTGTTATTTGTTTTTATCGCTATCTAATGCTCCCTAAAACCTGGGCTGGCATACTTGACAGGCAATTACTGGAATATATCGAAAAATATAATGGCCGCGATAATGTTGATTTTTTTACTGGAACTAATGATGTCCCACTTGAGAATCTCATTAACGACGGCGAAGCTAGTGTTAATAACATAAAACACTGGTGTCATGATGAGAGATGGGATCTGAGAATGAGAATGCTAAATGAATTTGGCATTAAGCCAGAACAAAAAGCGGATGTTGTCGTTAATCTTAAAAGCTTTAGCGGAACGAAAGACTGAAGCTACTGTAAGTAAAAACTGTAATTCCAAAAGTTACTTTCTGGAGTAGTCATGGCTGAAAGAGTAATCAAAAGGGGCGGGGAGTTGGTTGAGCTGCCCTCCCACAAAAACATCGTAGATAAAGATGATTTGCCAGGTAAAGCCACCAAACCTAAAACTAAGATCACAAAATCACAGCGAGCTGAACTTAGGCTTAAATTTGCAGGCCGTTGTGCGTATTGCGCATGTGAGCTGAAAGAGACTGGTTGGCATGCTGATCATGTTGAGCCCGTACGTCGTGATTTTGACATAGTCCGGGCCCCTCAGGGGAGTCGGGTTTCTCATTTTGTCCGTTCTAACGGACGTGTATTTCACCCGGAGCGGCATGAGCTCGACAACCTGTATCCCTCATGCTCTCACTGTAACCTGTTTAAATCGACGTATACGATTGAAGGATTCAGAAAACAGATTGCCCACCAGCCCGAACGCGCTCAAGCCTATTCTGTCAATTTCCGCACCGCCCAACGATTTGGGCTAGTGACGGTCATAGAGAGACCGGTTGTGTTCTGGTTTGAGGTCTATGATGCCACAGCAGCCCTGGAACCCCAGCTTTCATACTTTCTGGAGCACAGGGAGGCTTACCAGCGTTAAGGTTTGCTGTCTTTTCTTGAGCTGCTGTCGGCTTCTTTAATCCGTTCATCAGCTTGCTTACCGGTATAAATACATATCGCACTGTTGTAATTATTTAAAGCAATCTCGCTTTTGAAATCACAAAAATATGCCGGGTGTTTTGTCGCAATGATATCGCCTTTCTGGCATTTTCCCTCCAGACCTTCTACCAGACTGTCATTATCGGTGCCCATACATGCTTCGCCGGTTGGGGTGATACCTTCCTCCTTACAGCCTGAAAGAATGCCTGTGGCACAGACCAACATTATCAGCAATTTTTTTTGCATTGTTCCCGTTCCCTGTTATATATGATTTTTTAAGTCTAGGCATTATCGGGCATGATGCACCTACCAGTAATCGTATCGCGTCTGTCCGGCTTTATGCCTCAACATGGTGAAAACGGATAAACGTATGCCATCTCAGATACCACTTGACCCAAAACTTCCGGCCAATTTTGATGACACCCCTAACAGTGAACGAAGCAAAAAACAGTTGGATGAATGGTGGGATCATCCTTATGGGATCACTAAACCAGACGGCTCAATTACGGTCAGGTGTCTCAACGGTGGAGCGTGGGACCGCTCATCGGTGCTTGGAAATGCAGGAACTTACGAAGAGGCTTGTGTCCTAGCCCACGACGCCCAGGCAAAATGGATTTTTACACGTCAGCAACCCATTTTCATGTATTCTAACGAACCTCCCTTCAGGCTGGTGGTACAGTCTCAGCGACCGGACTATGAAGAAAGCATCGTTGCTGAGTTCAATACTATTGATGAAATGAATTTGTTCTCGTTAAAGCAGAAAAAACCCGAACTGCTTGAGCTACCTCCGACCATTGAAACAAAAGGCATGGATATTGAGGCCTTGACCTGGTACGGGAACGAGCTTGATCTGGCTGCATCGAGACTTGAGGCAGCACTTAAGACCGTTTCTGTTTTGCGTGACGAGGTCAGTATGACCTTTCTAAGGAAAAAAGGAGACGCCAGTTAGCGGAGGATTGTGGGGTTACCGGCGTTTATCCATAGTGTCCACTATCAGGCCTATATAAGCAGACCTCGAATCTTCGCAGTCGGTTTGCCTTGCATAGGCTTTTTTTATTGCTCCATCGGAGAGGGGATGCTTCATATTGAGAAATAGCATGACCACTAACACATCAATAGAACGGGCGGATGCAAAGTACTCATAGATGTAATCGGTCGTCGTTTTTTTAAAATCCACACCAACTGAACCGAGGTCAATCAGTCCTGCGATTATTTCTCCCGCCTCACCATTCCTTACGGTACGCTTTAACAGGTTTAGTTTACGTTTCTGTGCTTCCTCCCTGTCTCGTTGAGACTGCAGATACTCGGCAAGGCTTTTAAACATAACGGCTTATCCTGTTTATTCTCATCACACCGATCATACGGACATTCCGTGATAGTTGGAACCTGGCTAATTCCTGATGCTAGTCCCTATGTTTGACCATTCCGCGAAACGGATATATAATAATCGTCAAATGGAGGTGGCTTATGTACAAAAACACCACAGCGGAAAAACTACCAGACACTACTGGTAACCTGACAGATTTTCAGCTTAATTTACTGAAAAGAATAAACAATATTGCACTGTCTCTGATGCCTGAGTTTGAGGACAAATCTCAGGCCATGGAAGCGATCACACTGGATGATGGCTCATTGATGCAGTTGCTATACTCTGTGCAAATGCAGCAGAAAACGCGCGCATCTGAGTATGAAATGCGTAAGGTTCATCGCCGTCGTGAAAATCTGGAAGCTTTTTACAGAAGCCTTCAGGAAATGGGCGGCACCCTTAAAGTCAATGATGTGGCTGACATACTGGGGATTACCCGACAGGCAGTGAACATCCGGGTGAAGAAGAATCAGCTTCTGGCCTTTAAGCAAAACGGTGACTTTATGTTTCCGGTCTTCCAGTTTACTGATAAAGGTCTGAGACCTGGATTTAAAGACATCATGGACGCATTCGATGAAGATACCCATCCGGTGTTGCGGCTGGAGGTTTTCAAAGCACCGATTGCGGTCAGCGATGAGCAAACCAAAACACCCGTCCAGATCCTGACTGATGGCGCAACTGAAGATGAACTGGCTCTGGCCGTTCGGGCCGCACGACTATTCGGCAGCCATGTTGCCAGCTGAGATTAAGAGAAAAGGGGCATACCGCGCCCCTTTTTAATTACTTCGGTTCGGGCATAATTCTGAAGTTTAGTAATTCCTCAAACATCTCTTCGCCGGTCATGAACGTGCCATGCCAACCTACAGGAAAAATCCCTGTATCTGTCTCCCTGAAAGATGCATAAGGTACCATCCCCCCGGGAGTATCAGTGAAAGCTGGTGGCTTACCAGGCATTTCCCAGAAAGCATAACAACGCTTGTAGCGATAGTGCCTTCCAGAATAAGAGATCCCATCAAAATCACTTCCAAAATGCGTATGCAAATACGACATAAGCCATTGTGTGAAGGTATAGTTTTCGTTTTCAACGCTGTCAGGTGGAATGTGAAGCAGCTGGCATAAACCAACAATATCGATCACTTTTACCGTTCTGTTGACATCTATCGAGCACATATAATGCTGATGTAAGACTTTCTCTGGGTAGTTAACAGGACCACCCAAATGAAGTAAACGTCCGTATGCTTCCGCCGCTGCCGTTAATGATGAGTCTGCTGCGTACCACACGGCAATCGAACCACCAGGTGGGTTGTAGCGTCCACAATCTTTAAGCGCTGGCGCACTGAACTGTACTGCACTTGCATAACGCTTCTTCTGGTGACGTTTCAAAACAGCCGGAGCCGGATTGATTGTCACTGTCGGAATACGTCCTACCTTTTGTAACGCTACAATTCCCTGCGTCACTTTATCTTCTTCAAAAATCCATTTATCCATAAAACACCTCCTTACAACAGATTAGGCCATAGGCTTTCTCCATTCTCATTTATAAAATGTCCCTGAAGTATCGTCATTCAAGGACGAATAAGACCTGCGGTCTCGCTTATATTATATCCCAAAAAAACCATATGTTTCATATAAATATGGTTTATCTTCCAGATGAATTTAGAGTATAAATAGTAGCTTGCATTGTACCTAATTTAAGGTACAATGAATATTGAAAGGGAAGGCTACCGAGCCGCCCAATAACTGCCTCAGGAGGCGTTTATGTCAACTATCCCTCAATTAGCTGAGCTGGGTTTTACCTCAGATGTTATACCTGTGATCAATACCCCAGCGCCCAATATGACTCGCGGATTTGAGCGCTTTCATATCAGCTATAACAGTTCATCTGCCGGGTATGGCTGCGATACAACCGCTCTGGTTCTGGATGGCCGTGTCTTTTTCGTACTGAACGGGGACCATGCCTGTGATATGACCAAAGCTGCCGCAGCACGCGGTATCGATGGTTGCATTGACGTCTTTATAGACCGTATCGAGTCGGCTAGTCGACACAGCGAGCATAAAATGGCAATTGGTCTGACAAACGATGAGTTCGGATTGATGCCGACCGCGCTCGCTGTCATCGGAGAAGAGAACATCCTCCGCCTTCTGTCTGCTGTGACAGGAAACGCTCGGGACTTTACAGCGTACGGTATTAATCAGGATTAACCATTCTCAGCTCCTACTGACCCATAACTTATGAGGCTTGTATGAAACTTGAAGATTTAACAGGTGACGACCGTGCTCTGGTTGTAGTCGCTCTCCAGGCTCTTCACCGGGAGCGAGCTAACGCATATTATGCAGCCTTCACCGCCTGCCAGCTCTCAGGCAAGAAACCACCAGCTGAAGCCCTTTTTGGCGTTGACGAAAGTATTTCGGCAATACGCAGGATTGGAGCTCACCCGCAGAGATGAAATCAACCAATGAGAAAGACGATAGTAGGGCATTACTCATCAGTGCAGGTCAGTTGTTGTTTGGTGAGCGCTGGCAAACGGAACTCGCCAGAGCCCTTGGCCTGTCAGACGGCAGGCGCATCCGTCAGTGGCTTTCTGGTGACAGACCAATTCCAGTTGGAATATGGGATGACCTGAGTGGTCTACTGAATGACCGAAGTTCCGAAATAGCTCTGATAGCTAAACACATTCAAGACAGGACGAATGAGAACGTATAGGTTCATTGAGCTGACAGTAGGGAGGGGGGAAAGTGACGCAACAATTCTCGCCTCCGCGTGAAGTCGTGGAGATGTCTCGGCGTATTTTTGAAAATCTAATCTCCAGTAGCCTCAATACTTCTGATACCACAGGAACCTGTATGTATGGTTCGATTCTGGTTTCCATGCTCCTGGAGAAATTTTCAGGTGTCAGGACACGCATCGCCGGTGGAGATGGTGTTGATGATGGTGGAATTCTTACTCCCGCCGGTATGAAGGGGCATTATTGGGTTGTTGCCAACGTACATGGAATGCTTTTTGTTGTCGATATCACGGCAGATCAGTTTGGCATGGACAAAATCGTATACAAAGGGCTAAAGGAAGCTCCAGAGTATATTGAGGGCCACCAAATCACCATTGATGACCATGTTCATGAGACCCTTCATCAGATTATAGAGAGTCACCGTTCAGAATATAACCAACCGTGAGTCCTATAAGAAAGGACAAACAATGGGAGTCCTGGCTCGGCAGAGCTCTTTGTACTGGTTAAAAACACAGATATCATTCCCCCTGGGTTATATGAGTGATAGACTATCACTCATATAACCTTTGGAGGTAAGAATGTCTGAATTTGAATCCCTTGCAGAAGAGCTGGTAGAAGAAGCAAGAAATGAAGAGGCCAAGCAACAGCAACGGGACCTGACACTGATAGGTAAAGTCTTGGAAATTTATGATCAGAAGTTCGTTGCAGAGCTTCTCCGTAAGCTGGGTAATTCAGACTGGACCAGGGAAACGCTAAATCGCTGGATTAATGGTAAATGTGGACCTCGTTCGCTCACCGTAACCGAAGCGTCTCTGCTCGAAAAGATGCTCCCTCAGCCGCCTGCTAACCACCCCGATTATGCTTTTCGCTTCATAGATCTCTTCGCCGGTATCGGCGGCATCCGTCATGGATTTGAGGCCATTGGCGGCAAGTGTGTTTTCACCAGTGAATGGAACAGCTATTCAGTCAAGACTTATAAGGCGAACTGGTACTGTGACCCCGATGAGCATATTTTTAATTCGGACATCCGGGATGTCACGCTCAGTCATAAAGATGATGTCAGCGAAGAATCCGCCTACGCCAATATCGACAAATCGATACCCGATCATGATGTCCTGTTAGCTGGGTTTCCATGCCAGCCTTTCAGCCTTGCCGGTGTCAGTAAGAAAAACTCTCTGGGCCGCAAACATGGTTTTGAGTGCGATACTCAGGGAACGCTATTTTTTGATGTCGCCCGCATTATCATGGCGAAAAAGCCAGCCATCTTTGTCCTTGAAAACGTCAAGAACCTCAAGAGCCACGACAAAGGCAAAACATTCCGCGTCATTATGGATACCCTGAATGAACTCGGTTACGACGTTGCCGACGCTGAAGCAACAGGTGCCGATGATCCAAAAGTTATAGATGGTAAACATTTCATCCCGCAACACCGGGAGCGTATTGTTCTGGTGGGGTTCAGACGTGACCTGAATTTAAGCCAGGGATTTAGTCTTGGTGATATTTCTTCTCTGTTCCCGGAAAGAAAGGTCCTGTTCAGAGAGCTTCTTGATAGTGAAGTAGAAGACAAATATACACTAACACCAAAGCTGTGGGACTATCTCTATCAGTACGCAAAAAAACACCAGCAAAAAGGAAATGGATTCGGATTTGGCCTGGTTAAACCTGATAATGATAACGCTATTTCTCGAACAATATCAGCAAGATACCATAAAGTACCTGTAGATAAGAGAAAAAGTCAACTTGCAACTTGTTCTTTTAACAGTAATTTTTCATAAACATAAAATGTCCATTTTTTGTATAAAAATGACATCTTCTTATCTATAGCCTCCTTGAGCTTTTGTGTCAAACCTGCCACTTACTCTAAATTGTTTACCACTCCATAACGTCGTCATCAGTAACACGTGTAGTGGCCAACTAAATCCATATCCTTTTATGACTAAGTTTTTAGTTTTATATACTGTATACATACACAGCCTGTTGTGTTAGGGTTACATCTGTGATTTTATATCACACATTCAACCCAGATGGAGTAAGTATGAAAGAGTTACAACCGGTTATTAATGAACTTATTGCACAATCTCGGGACGCTGAAAAGTGTAAACAAGAAGAAGAATTGTGTCTTTTGAAAAAAGTTCTGGAGATCTATGATCAAAAGGTTGTGGCGGAAGTACTACGAGCGGTGAGTGGTAGTGACTGGACGCGTGAAACAATCAATCGGTGGGTGAATGGCAAGCTAACTAATAAGCGATTGGTTGAGGTTGAAATTAAGATGCTTAAGAGCCTGTTACCTTCGCCGCCTGCACATTACGACCATAGTCGTTTTCGTTTTATTGATCTTTTTGCTGGTATAGGCGGGATACGTAGCGGTTTTGAAGACATTGGCGGAAAATGTGTATTCACCAGCGAGTGGAATGACTATGCCATCAGAACTTATAAAGCTAATTGGTACTGTGATGAAAATGATCATATTTTTAACTCAGATATTCGAGATGTGACTCTTAGTAATCAGGAAGATATTACTGAGGAACAAGCTTACACCCATATTGATAATAGTATTCCTGATCATGATGTCCTGCTGGCCGGATTTCCTTGCCAACCCTTTAGCCTTGCAGGTGTCAGTAAAAAGAATTCATTAGGACGTAAGCACGGGTTTGAATGCGATACGCAGGGAACTCTCTTTTTTGATGTTGCACGCATTATCATGGCAAAAAAGCCTGCTGTTTTTGTCTTGGAGAATGTGAAAAACCTGAAGAGTCACGATAAAGGTAAAACTTTTCGTGTCATCATGGATACTTTAAATGAACTAGGATATGACGTCGCAGATGCTGATTCTATGGGGGCTGATGACCCCAAAATTATTGATGGAAAACATTTTCTTCCCCAACATCGCGAACGTATTGTATTAGTGGGATTTAGGCGTGATTTAAAACTCGCAGAAGGTTTCACTCTTAGGGACATAGCTAAAGAATTTCCAGAACGGCGGCCTGCACTTAAAGATTTGCTCGATACGGAAGTTAATGACAAGTACATTTTAACGCCGAAACTTTGGGATTATCTTTATAAGTATGCTAAAAAACATAAAGAAAAGGGAAACGGGTTTGGCTTTGGTCTTGTAAATACTATAGATAAAACAACGTGTTGTAGGACTCTCAGTGCTAGGTATCACAAAGATGGATCAGAAATTTTAATTGACCGCGGATGGGATATGAGTGTTGGTGAAAAGGAATTTAATGATCCCGAGAACATGGCTCGTCGTCCACGTAGGTTGACCCCTAGAGAATGTGCTCGACTAATGGGATTTGAGAAGCCTGGAAAAGAAACCTTTCGGATCCCTGTATCTGATACGCAAGCATATCGACAGTTTGGAAACTCAGTCATTGTACCAGTTTTTGCTGCAGTAGCACGTTTATTAGATTCAAGAATCGCTCGCGCTGTCGAAATCCGAAAGTCAAAGAAACTAAGCAAAGCAAGTTGATTTTTTAAAAAAAAGCGCTCTGTAGCGCTTTTTTATACATTGGATCCCTTCAATTTAGAAGGAATCAACGAAGTATTGGTGAACACAATGGATAGCAGACTCAGCGAGCATTTTATTTTTGCAGCAGGAAAATCGCTTAGTGCGGTTGATGCTGTACCCTCCAGATCGAACCAGCATGAGATAGGGGGGTTGGTTAGAGTAGGTTTTGGAAAAGCAATAGGCAGTGTTTCATCTGGAGAAAAGCTACAGATTCCATGTTTGATGGTTTGGTTATCTGATGATGACAGTCATCTGATAAATACTACAGTAACATGGTATGATGCAAGAGCTGGGAAGGCGGACCGTGCCCCTGAATATCGACTTTATTATCCAAGTAATGAAGTTACGGACCGAATTGGTGAAGGCGATTTTCTACTAACTGCCCTTCGGCATAACAACGAGTTGGTAATCTGTTTTGCACCCAAAGATAGTCAAGTCGAATGGCAGTTACGGTCATTATTTGGACTTTCTTCAAGCAATATTACTGATCATCATTTCCATGGTGCCGAGTTGTCTGATAAAATGTTGTTGCTACCTATAAGAATACTCCTTGAAGAAATTGGGATTATCTTCGAGCCGGTACTAGATCCCCAAGATGTAACTTTGGAGTGGTTACTTTCTCGATATCCGGATGGTTTTCCTACATCCAAAGTTTTTTCAGAATTAGCCCGTGAGCGAGTCGGTCGCCATTCTGTTGGTGCACCCGATGAAACTCTAATGGCTTGGCTGGAAGAAGAAGAGATGCTTTTTCGTGTAATGGAGAGGCATATTATCAGACAGCAACTTCAGACTGGATTTGAAGACGAGAAAGATGATGTTGAAGCCTTTATTAAATATTCTTTGAGTGTTCACAATCGTCGTAAAAGTCGTGTGGGTTTTGCATTTGAGAATCACCTCGAAACTATTTTTATGGAACATGGTCTGTCTTTTGAAAAAGGCAGTCGCTGTAATGTCACTGAGAATAATTCAAAACCTGATTTTTTATTTCCATCATTTGCTGCCTACCATAATCAAGGATATCAGCAAGATAAACTACTCATTCTCGCTGCTAAAACTTCATGCAAAGACCGCTGGCGCCAAGTTTTAGCAGAGGCGGCTCGTATTCCAAAAAAACATCTGATCACGTTACAATCTTTAATAAGCATCAACCAATTAGAGGAAATGAGATATCATCAATT
The DNA here is from genome assembly GCF_040061975.1 of Klebsiella sp. GG_Kp146. Taxonomy (NCBI): domain Bacteria; kingdom Pseudomonadati; phylum Pseudomonadota; class Gammaproteobacteria; order Enterobacterales; family Enterobacteriaceae; genus Klebsiella; species Klebsiella sp. GG_Kp146. The sequence continues at coordinate 11,212 of NZ_JBEAHA010000044.1, read as the reverse complement.
ACAGTTAGTTATTCCATCTCCAGTGCTGGCGCTTTATTCCCCTAACAGTCAAAATTTCTTAATACCACTATCGGAGTTTATTACCGTCGTCAAAGAAACTACATATTGTGAACAAAAAGTGTAATTTCATCTATGGACTCAATTACCTTAAGTGATAATCTCCAAATAATATATTACTAGGAATAGGCATTTGTTCTTTGTGACCTCTGCCCAAATTCGATACCGTCTTGAACCAAAGGAGCTATTCACCTTGACCCTGGCCCAAATTCAGTGCAGTGCTAAATCAGAGATCTTCGTCTTTCCGGAGACTTCGGATGAATTCAGCCGGAGTCATGTCATTTAATGATGAATTCGTTCTCTCATGATTATATTCCCTGCGCCAGTTGTCGAGTTCGTCCTGCGCATCTTCCAGCGAGAGAAACCAGTGAATGTTCAGGCATTTATCCCGCAGACTGTCATTAAATGATTCAATAAGGGGTTATCCGTTGGTATTCCGGGGCGGGAGAAGTCCATTGTGACACCGTGCTCATACGCCTATTTATCCAGACTTTTCGAAATAAACTCGCTGCCGTTATCTGTCTGAATACGTACCGGCAGGCGTTTGCCCAGCACCCAATCTTTCCATCACACCGACCTCATCCTCACCTTTCAGCGACTTTCCGGCATGGATCGTTACACACTCCCGACTAAAATTATCCACTACAGTCAGCGCCCGGAAACGTCGTCCGTGATCTTGAACCGGTATCTCCGGACAGTTTTTTTTCTTAAGTTAACGATGCCCGCTGTCGCCGGAACTCTCTCGGAGAGTGATATCCCAGCGCGCTGTGCGGATGGTTTTCATTGTCATGCGTGAACGGTGCTGCAAGGTTTTGCAGTGCTAGTCTCACATCCGGTTTTGGCATGAACTCGATTTAGTCTTCCTTCATCGTTTTACGAACCGTTCGGCCATGCCTTTGCGCTGCGAGCCGCTCACTGCCGTTGTGCAGGGTTCCAGATTCAGCTCTCTGGAGAACCTCCACGTTTCATGCGCGGTATAAGCTGAAACGTTATTCGTCAGCAACTGCACTGGTGTGTCCGGCAACCTGTCGGCGAAGTGCTTTTCCACCGACTTCGTCATCACATCCTGCATCGTCGAACTGTAGTAGCCTCCCGTGCTTGCTGCCCAGTCAATGGCCTCACGGTCGCAGCAGTCCAGCGCGAACGTTACCCCCAGTTTTTCGCCGTTGTTGCAGCCGAACTCAAAGCCGTCTGAACACCAGCGCATATCGCTTTCTGCTACCGCGATTTTGCCTTTGTTCTCACGCTTCAGCTGCTCTTTTTTTTCATTCAATAACAAAAGGTTATGCTCAAACATTATCCTGTAAAGCCGTTTGGCATTTACCAGCGACACCCCTTCCGCGCGACGGTGCTTACGGAGGAAGCCCCATACACGCCGATAGCCGTAGCTGAGCATGTCGCTGATGATGTTTAGGATATCCAACAGTATTTCGGCGTCTGCTTCTTCATTAGGTAGGTGACGGTGCCTATCCTGCCAGTCGGCAGAACGGTTAATGCGCAGTGACAGCTGCGCACGCGACACGCTCATGGCGCGGTAGACCAGTGCTATTCCCCTTCCTTTGGCAACAAGGGTGCGTGCGCTATCCATTTTCGCGACTGGCCGTGCTCCACCGCTTCTTTCAGGAGCTCAACTTCAATCGTCTTCTTGCCCAGAAGGCGTTGGAGCTCCCGAACCCGCTTCAGCGCTACTGTGAGCTCAGAGGCAGGCTCGATTCTTCTCCGGCAGCAACGGCGGTGATGCTGCGTCCCTGATACTGCTTCTTCCATTTGAACAGCAGGCTGGGCTGAATACCGTGCGGACCAGCGACGTGGGAGACATTCATACCTGGCTCTATCGTCTGCTGGATAATAGCGATTTCCTCCTGAGGAGTCTTACGTTTACGGGCTTCTTGCCCTAACAGGCTGCCGGTCATCTCAAAATTGGCGTTAGTGTTAGACGTATATTCAAGCCTATCTCTTATCTTAAGATACAGCTCCTGTCTGGTATTTCAGGGGACTACATCACTTTGCTTCAGTTGTGTTAGCTAATTACCACATACGTTTAGCTACAAATGAAGGGTGGGGGGAGACAGAAACTATCAAAACTGCAACTGGCTACGCCGGGCCACTGAGCCACAATTGACTTCAGCTGGTGCCGATATGCCTCAAAGCGGAAATCAGAGGGCCTGAAGTACTCAGCCCCTCATGAAAGGAGGCATTATTCAACTGGTTCAGATCGTTAACTTATTAGCATAAAGTAAGAGGATATCCTCCTAAAACCTCAGAACATACGCCAGCGGTAAGATCAACAGCAAGATAGGGATATTAAATTTCCCGAACCGTGGGGCTTCAAAATATGCAACACGGAGATTGTAGCTCAAGAACAAAAAATGTCAATGTGGCAATGTTTTTAGTAAAAGATATATCAAGCTGAACATGCGCTGATATAGATATTCTATATGATTACTTTCTTGAATTTTGATCTGTTTCATTTCGGTATGGCGAATAAAATAATTATTTCCAATATCTGTAAGTTCTTTTGCTTCAATTTCTAAAATCGATCTGAATTCCGATGCCTGAGCAGCCGCATCTAGTAATCTCTTAGTAGACTCTTTTTTGTCAGCTGGATAAGATATGCTTTTCAGACGCTCCCAAAAATCCCAAATCTCTTTAAGTCCATCATAACGAATTGTGACATCATAGTTTATTATTTTTTCATTCGCGCGCTTGAGAATACTGCGTAACTCTTTTTCTTCAGGAATGCTAATGCTTTCCATCATTTGCTTCAGTTCCGGACTTAACATTCGGATGATATCACCTGATACAAGGAGTTCGTAAGCAAGGCTGTTTCTGGCAAATATTGTGTTTATTTTTTCCCTAAATTCTTCTCTACCAGCTTCAATTTGAAAATCGTGAAAGTGGTAATGCCCAAAATAGCTGTGATAGTCCCCTTTAACAGGTATGGCTACATGTTTATAGCAAAACTGAATTAAATCCATTACATCCAGATAATTTGGAACAAAAGGTACCATCTCTCTGGCCCATGATAATGATTCCTTTGTTTCAATTTCTGTTACCAATGGCCAGTCAAGGTTTGGGATTTCAGCCAGTAATGCGGCTTTTAGATCTTTGACCCCAGTGCCAACACACCCCTGCCCATCAGGACATTCTTCAGGAAAGTCCTTACCGAAGTAACCATTATTAGTCAAAATATTAATGTATGAAACAAGCCCAGCCCAGACTTTCGTCGTCACTTCGTTACTTATCCGTTGAGCCGGACCTCTTTCTATGTCACTAAAATATTTCATATTCGCTCCGGAAGATTTCTTGATCTAACAAATTTATGCCTTAATTTGTTCTCGGGCAAGCATCAATCCATTGAATTGTAGGATTCAGGCCTAAAAAATAACTAATCAGAAAAGCCGGACGCCAGCAACAGCGTCATTTTAAGCTTAAGCAGATACTTCGGTAGCTTCGCCTAGCGGTTGGCAACCTAGCGAATGGCGTAATATGAAAATCTATCTGCGGCGCGGCTATGCGGCTGACAGCACTGTGTGAGATTGATAAATTTCGGAGGAAGAACTACTCAATTTATCAATCTCTCAATTGGGTCAGTGGGTTAGGGTATAACGATATGACAAGGGAGAGGGCTGGAAGCTAGCGGATAACTCCCACCTAGCTAGATCGGTTTGTCGTGGAAACCCAGTTAGGCTGGATGAATACCACCCTGTAAGCTTTGCCGGTAGTCGCTGGCTAGCGACATCGTGAGACTACATATAGAACTAAAAAAAGATACCAATAAAAATCATCTTTAGACTAAAATTACTAATAAAAACAAAGTATTGCATGATTATTTGCAATGTTAGATGAACAGCCTATAAAGTCAAATCCGGGAAGAAAGGCAAAGAAAGCCACGTGGCAACGCTATACTTGGCTATCATTGATATTTATGTATTTTTTTAGTATAAAAGTGTGTTTCATTAGCTTTAGTTGAAAGGATTTATTCATGTTTAATCTAATAGTCGCTGGAGATATGTATGATTTCATCAAACAAGAAAGCGGCAATGAAAGTTTTCCGGTTTCACGTTTACTTGAATCAACACCAGAAGATATTAGAAATAAATTATTGCCTCTTACTGATAACTCTCTTAGGTATCTTTCGTCACTACCTGTTTTATTTATGACGGAGCCGGAAAAAGAGTCATGTGATGATTTTACAAAGGCTGAGTTTTCAGAGATAAGAATTGGGGGGATCAGTAATTTAAAGGTTGGGAAGTCAAGGAGGGATATAGTTATTGAATTCGAGTTTATAATTCATGAAAACCTCGGGAAATGCAAGTTGAATAATGATAATGATTATTCTAATGATCTTTCCCTAGGTGGTTTTGGTCTACATCGAACGCACTGGTCAATAAAAAAACTTGATATTGATGAAGCTTTGGAATTACTTGGTGTAAAAAAACGCCCCCCACTATTTAAATCTAAAAAAACCAATCCACCCAAAAAAAACAAAAATAAAGACACCACAATTTCTGATGTAAAAGAATACCTTGATATTATTTTGAAGCATGCATTTGATGAGGATGAAGAGGTATTTTACCGTGGTCATTCCGATCATCGTTATGAATTGGAACCATCGTTGTACCGTAAAAGTTCAGAGGGGATCTTTCGTTACAGGCAACATGAATCAGAAATGATTACAGAACTGTTAACCGTTCAACCCTATGAATTCACTAACGATAGATATATGCTCGATAAACTTGTTAGAATGCAACACTACGGCCTTCCAACACGTTTATTAGATGTGACTACAAATCCACTTATTGCACTCTACTTCGCATGTTCCAGTAAAAAGATAGAGAATGGAAATGAAGTCGATGGTAATGTAATAATTATTACCACTAAAAAAAATCAAATTAAGTTCTTTGACTCTGATACGGTCAGTTGTATTGCAAATCTTTCTCGTTTACCTGAACATTTAAAAAAACAATTAGATTTCACCCTCAACAAGCATAAGTTCAATAAAACTGATGCTTGCATGCAACTTTTACATCTAATAAAGGATGAAAAGTCATATTTCAAAGATGTCATTGAACCTTCTGATTTACGACGTCTACTTGTTGTTAAGGGAAGGATGACAAACCCAAGAATTAACTCTCAGTCGGGCGCATTCTTAATTTTTGGTGAAGATGCTGTTCTTCCTGAAACTGGTTTCAGTGAGATAAGAATACAAAAACTATGCATACAAAACAAAAGCGGTTTAATGAAAGAGCTTGCACGCTTTGGTATTACCGAAAGTACAGTTTATCCAGGCATTGAAAAAGCGGCTGGTGAAATCGCAAAAAAATATGATATGTCAAATAAATAACGATTGATAACTCCTCTTTGAATGTTATTGTTTAAAAAACTGTAACTTAGAGCGCGAACACTCAAAATCATATAAGTAACTTCGCGCATTGATGCTTTACCTCTCATTGTGCGAGATCAATTCCTGATGTGGTTCCATCTTCTTAGCTGTTACAACCCCTGTCATGTCTTGGCGGTTTTTAAAGATCCGCTTTGTGGCTAAATTAAGATGTCCGCTTGTAGGTTAAGATTCAGCTTTCGCCGAAGGCTTCCAGGTTCTTGGTCTGGAGTTGCTGCAGGGCTTCCAGCATCTCGTCCTGGTTCAGGCTTCTTTGTGATTTCTTGCCGGGATGTTTGGGCTGGGTTTATGGAGAAATTGGGATACTCCACATCCTCATCATGTTACGTTCCCAACAACGCGCGAGGAGTAAGGTGCTCAATAGGTAATTACCTGCAACAAAGGCTAAACAACCGGGAAAGTAAAACTGACCATCAGCAGGTGCAACTGGATAAGTTCCGCTAGGTGAATTTTGGCAGCTGTTCAGTAAAGATATCCCGCCATATCGAATAGGCGGAAGTCTATCTGAGTCGGCAGCAAAAAAGAAATCGACACTCTTATCGGTCGTTGAATGCCCTTGCCGTGAATCACCAGCTGCAGCAGACCCCCAACCACGTATTACATTCCCGGAATTGCTCTCCCGTGAGGAAAAGCGACTGATACCTGCAGAGGAGCGCTGTCCGGACTTCTACGATGCTGACGGAGGAGGCCCTGAAGTGTATCGGCAAGCTGTATACCGGTGAAGCGAAGATAGATAAATGCCGGCTGAGCAACGCCTTGTTGAACGTAATCAATAAGCTAAACCACAGCTGAAAGATCTTGAAATCAGGTTGCGTGTAAAGATGAAATCGCTGTCGTTACAATCGGAACTGGCGAAGATATTAACTTATGCCCTGAACCAGTTGCTGGCACTGACGTAATATGGCTGAGCCGAAGCCAATGAGCGAGGAGCGCTTCTGTACAGTCAGAACGTTATGTGTAAACTTAACGGCTTAGATCCAGAAAACAACCTTCATCATGTGCTTGACGCTATATGCCAGTCCATCGGGTGAGTGGACTGCTCCCACTGTGCGTAGCATCGCCAATTCAATAACTTGTCCTACTCGATAAGGTTTTCGCTGTACACTTACGACATTTTGAATGTTTACATCATAAAATATTTTTGATGAATCCCTCTATGCGGGGGTCGTAAACGTAGCTTGTATCGCCATAGCCATCCTCCGGGCGCCCAATGATATTTCGTTGAGCTCTGTCTGGAATTCTCATGCTTACCAGTCAATATAATCAGGAAAGCTTTCAAGCCGGCCGCTGCCACTTCAGAAGAGGGTAAGTTCAGCTACCGAATCATAACCCTCGACGTGATGAAATACGTCCAGTCTCCAAAACGTACCATGTACAAGCTTGACGATGGTGCAATACAGCTGCTCCAGCGAGCCGTTGATGCTGCCAGCACAACATCAGAATTTGACTAGCCCGCCATCCGAGGTAAGTAATGCCTGGAAGAACATTAACAAAGACTTGCAGCCTGATATTGAAACCACTTAGTACTTGCGACGATAGCGGTTGGATAAATACCGCTGGATGGCTTATCATAAATCACTAGCCGGATAGGTTATTTTACCGGTTTATTATAGGTATTATTATACTTATATTTCACCTTTAAATGAGTGGTTATATTATGATTAGAATGTGTTATGAAAACATGTCTTCGCCAGCATCGCGCAATAGACTAACATTAGAACTCCCTATATCTGAGGACAGAGGTAAAGTTTTTATCAGTGACTTTGACAGAGGGATTTCGACGCTTTCATAAGACATTAAAGATAAGCATTTTCATTATGCCTTATATGGTGAAAAGGAGGGGGGTATATCAATCTCGTTAGAGATCGCATGATCGAGCATACTCTTTACGGGGTTAAGGGAGATACCAGTGAAAATAGTGATCCTTACAAATTCTCACCTATTTTTTGCTCATTGTGAGAGGGGCGAATACTCATTATCGACTGCAATAAGACTTTTAAAAAAAAGCCACTAAGGCTTGATGAACTCACCTTTGAATAGAGTTACCCATGGCACGCTCTTCTTATGCTCGAAGGGTATGTTAACTCTTCGGTGTCACACTTCAGGATACCTACGAAGTATTCCGCTTAAGGGCTTGCTTCTTTGTTTTTTTTACCCAGCAATATCGATAATAAAAACCACGTGGAGTAAATCCGACAAAATAACGGTATGCTGCATGGTCAGCCAATATAGTAGTTTAATTATCTTGTTGGGTATTTTTCTAATGCTTTGAGAGAAAAGGAATATCAGATATTAAAGGAAGTGGCTCATCCTTGAGCTCACGGGTAGAACAGTGGACTTTGTTATGGCAGAGCAAAGTCACTAACTAGTATAGATAACATTCTGGATTTAACAAGTGTAACGGATAAATGACTTTACAATTCTGACTTATAACGAACAGGTATGATTGAGGAAGCCGTATTAAGATAAAGTATCTAATTCGTTTCAATATATCCGAAATATACTCCATTGAATATGGTAACTAACTGACCCACCTGAGTATTGTAATATATTGCAGACCATCTGATTGCTCTATCACTAACATTACAATTTTGACTGTGGTAATGTGACGTCTTATGTTTAAAGATGATTGTACGATGTCTTACGATTAAGCATGTCATCAATAGAAATTACAGTAATGGTTTTGTAGTAGATATGACGTTTCTCGGAGATTTAATGAGTAATTTATTCTTATTATTCAGCATGTGGCCAGTTTTCATGGTGTTATTTGTTGGGCTTTCGCTTGCTTTTTACGGCGTGTTGATGCGTAAAACTGCAATCTTCTGCTTCCTTACGGGCATCATCGTTGGTTTAGCTGGTTGGTTTTATGGATAATCATTAGTGCAGCAAATATGTGAACATGAAGATATATTTTCGCGAGTCAACGTCGGTTTTCTCGATTATCTTCAGAGAGATAGAGCTTTTTATCATACTGTGATGTCGGGTTTTTGAAACCTTACATTGTTCACACTGGGTGAATGTTGCTGCCTGATTTTTATCATTCTCAAGCGGGCAGTGAACGTCGAAATCTTGGGGGCGGCTTCGCAAACCGGCGGTTGTAATCAGCTATGAACTCTTCGGCAAAGGCGTTTGCGGCATGGGGTGTACTGATACCACAGAGCCGCTTCACTTTGATGAGGCGGTCCTGCCAACGTCAGGTGAGCCCACTCCCAATACTTGTCAAAGCTAAGTTCAGATGTCTGGGACAGGACAAAGTTCAAATGTCCGCTATGTGCCAGGATATAGTCATTCACACTCTGAGAGTTACACTTTTAAGTGATTCAGGGTATGCGCTTATTGGTTACGAATATTGTGCCAGAATCATGTGATTTGATGATTGCCGCTTTGCTTTCGAGCCAGTCAGTGCTCCACGTTCACTAACGAATACTCAGGGCATGCAGAAAAACTGCTGACTATATTTCTTTCGAAGAGCGTGGAATGCATACCAATCCCCGATAAAAAAGAGTTGGTGATGACTGCGAAGATCAGTTTGCTGTTCATGTTGGTCTGGACTGGGCGGATAAAAAACACGATGTCTGCGTTAGGTTTAAAAACGGTGATCGCATATTCCATGTGATTGAACATAGGCCTGAGGCACTTGATATCTGGCTCAATGAGTTACACCAGAGGGCGTAAGGCAGGATTGCTATTGCCGTTGAGCTGAAGAAAGGCCCGGTTGTGTATGCCCTACAGAAGTACCCATTTGTCACTGTTTTTCCAGTACACGTGTTTTCACTGGCCCGCTACCTACAGGCTTTCTGGCCCGGCGGTGCGAAGGATGATCTGCAGGATGCTGCGCTGGCATTAGACCTGATGCTACGTTATTCCCACAAGATAAAAGCCATTTAAGCTGACAAGCCGGATAGGTCCGCTTATTATAAAGCGTATGGTTCTCCTGGATGGAATACTTACACTCCTGCTGGCTTCGCTTCCTAGGAGAAACTACACTTAGCAGCATTTATAGTGCTTTAAATACGCTCAGTACAGCATATAGCTGGAGTAATGAAAAATAATGAAAAGTCGCTTTGAAAACGCCTTCCAAGAAGCAGCATCCGCTGCAAACCGAGCAGTCAGTGCTGTAATGCAGAAGTATTCGTCCGGGTTAGTCACGGATGAAGACGACATCACTGGGGCACTTATCGGCCGGTTGGACGCAGCTTTTGACAGAAATATTGGTGGTATCACATGGTCTTCATCCATTCTCAGGCATCGTAAGGGTGTCGCGGCACAAGAGAAGAAGGCCGGTGCAGACATGCTGATCCATGTCACAATTGACACACCTTCACTCACCTATTCAAAGGGAGCTTTGATTCAGTCAAAGAGAATTGATGAGGGTATTGCGATGACAGCACATGGTCACAGAGAACTGGTGGGTCAGTGCGAAAAAATGCTGAATATCACTCCGGCTTCGTTCATTTTCAACTATACGAAGTCAGGAATGCGCTGCGCTTCCGCAATGAGGATTGCTGGGGAACTTAGCCCAATGTTAAACGACTCGTGCAACCTTACTTCATATCGGTTCTTCTTGGAGTTGTTCCGATGTACCATTGGAGATCGCAACATTACATCGGCTAAGTTTGATGATCTCCAGATACCTCAGGGCATCGCCATCATAGGAACGCAAGGATAAGGACAGCTCCGTAACAGACCTTGAGGTGATGTATCCCCAAGTCGAAGGGCGGCATACTGTCAAAGACAGTTTGAGTAGTTTCCGTAATTCTTTACTAATACTAGGCCGAGGAAAGAATTGCTGTTCGTGCCCGATTTTCGTCACATTTTTTCCAATTTTATGAGCGGCCCGCTAGATTAGTACCCTTGAGAAATTACTTGCGACGAGTGGAATGCCCATCAGGTCTACTGATAAAAATCATTGAATGACTGCTCCTCGCTCGCAACGGACCTTCAGTTCAGTCAGTCATGTCCGCAGTGTGCCAGAAGCGGACGTTTAAATACAGAGTTGATAATGATAGCTATGCAATATTCAAATTAAGGCCTTAGCATATATTGATATATATCGAGTCTAAGAATTTTTATTTAATCCAAAATCATGAACTTTTAGCTTTAATTTTTCAACTAAGTCTTCGTCGCGCACACCAAACATTAAATTAGACCAGTCTCCGGTAATGGCGCAAATCTTCTCATAGTGTTCTTGATTGGCAGGTATATTCATCGTAAGACGCCACTCGATAAACTCGTTATTATTAGAGGCGCATGTTAGTTTTTTAATATAGCTCTTCATACCCATTTCCAGTCCTGAACGTGTTAGTGTATTATCTCTCATACATATCTTGTGCTCAAGGCATGCAGACTCAATGCTCGCCAATCTAAAAGCATGTGATGGGTAATTAGCATTTTGACTATCATTCATCATAGGGCGTTTAAAACTCAACGCCCAAAAAAATGAAGCCACGACATATATGCATATACCGAGATTTATACTGCTCAGCGTGCCAGCATCAACGCCTTCATATTCTGAATCGGGAAAAAAACATTCCTGTAATTCTAAAAGCATGAATTGAAATGCATAAGAATCTGCGATAATTTCACGAGCGTGTGCATCAAGTTTTTTTGCTTCATCCGCTTCATCCGCTTCATCCGCTTTATCCGCTTCATCCGCTTCATCCGCTTCATCCGCTTCATCCGCTTCATCCGCTTCATCTACTGCTTCTACTGCTTCTACTGCTTCTACTGCTTCTACTGCTTCTACTGCTT
>NZ_JBEAHA010000043.1:0-102507 GCF_040061975.1 Klebsiella sp. GG_Kp146 | reverse complement strand
ATGTCACTTTGAGTGCCCACACAGATTGTCTGATAAATTGTTAAAGAGCAGTTGCAACGCGGCTTTCAGCTCACCGTTGCGAGGTCCCGTATAATACGTTTTCCTCATTCAGAGTCAAGCCCTTATTTTGCTTTTCTCTGTCGGTTTTCAGCGCTGAACTTCATCGCCGAAACCCTGCTGACCCGGCGGCTTGCTTGCCGTTGTTCCGTGTCAGTGGAGGCGCATTATAGGGAGTTCTGAGGCGTTGACAAGCCCTGTTTTCAAAAAATTATTCAACCGTCTCTTTTTTGTGCAAAACGCCGTTAAAGCGGTAATTTTTCCAGCGTCGAGAAGCCATAGCGATGCAAAACGGGTAAAAGTTGTTCCGTTTCTGCCGTCAACGCCATGCAGAATGCTTTATTCTCGTCGCTGGACTTCGCGTCCGGCGCTTCATGCTCTAACAGCCAGGCGGTGCGACGGGCAATCGCCGCGCCGGAATCGATCAGCCGCGTGCCCTCGGGCAGGACGCGCTGCAGCTCCTCCTGTAAAAGAGGAAAGTGGGTGCAGCCCAGCACCACCGTATCCGGCGGCTCCTGCATCCGCAGCCACGGGCGCAGGATACGGCGCAGTTCTTCTAACGGCACAGGCTCGCCGTGCAGCTTCGCTTCCGCCAGCTCCACCAGCTCCGCCGACCCCAGCATTTCAATCCGACATTCATTGGCAAAGCGGTCGATCAGCTCACGGGTATAAGGACGCTTTACGGTGCCGCGCGTCGCCAGCAGGCCGACAATGCCGTTCGCCGTTAAGCGGGCGGCGGGCTTGATCGCCGGCACCACGCCGACAACGGGGAAGGCGAACTTTTCACGCAGAGCAGGCAGGGAGACGGTACTGGCGGTATTGCAGGCGATCACCGCCAGCGCCAGGGGATAACGCTGCTGGACAGCGGTGACGATTTCCACAACGCGCTCAACGATAAACGCCTCGCTCTTCTCGCCATAGGGGAAGGCAACGTTATCGAAAGCATAGATGTAATGCAGATTCGGCAGCAGCTGCCGAATCTCATTATAAACCGACAACCCACCGACGCCGGAATCAAACACCAGCACGGTGGGACGTGGATCAGAAGGTGTAGCTGCCAGACAAGGTGTATTCCCGTCCTGCAGATTGGTAGCCATAAACTGTCTCGTAATCTTTATCGAACAGGTTGGCTATTTTACCACGAACTGTCAGGTGTGAGGTGACGGGATACGATAAACCGACATCCCAGAGGCTCAACCCACCCATATTGACGGTACGCGAGTTGTCGTAATCATAATCGTAGCGCTTGCCGATGTAGTGATACGTCACATCCCACCCCAGATCGTAGACCTGGCCGTTCAGCTCGTATTTCACCTGCTGCTTCGCCCGGCGATAGAGGATCTTGTTAGTTTCATCATCGCGAGGGTCAACATACTGCAGCGTCAGATGGTGCTCCACCGGCCCTGTGGTGACATTCCCCGTCCACTCCAGCCCCTTGATTGTCGCAGACTTGACGTTGTAATAGGCGTTGTTGTCGTAATCAATGAGGTTTTGAATCTCATAGCGATACGCGGAGAGACGCCAGTCGACCGGCCCCGTCAACCCTTCGAGGCCCGCTTCCCACTGCTTCGACTCCTCTGGCTTCAGGTTCGGGTTAGAGGCGATGCCAAAACGTTCTGCGCCGTACTGCTGTCCGAGGGAGGGGGCGAGGAATCCTGTACCGTACGAGAGCGTTGTCCGATAACCCTCGATAAATTCCCAGCCTGCCGCCGTCTGCCAGGTACCGTGCCAGCCAAACTGCTCGTCATGATCCTCACGGCCGGAAGCTTCCAGCGTCACGCTGTCAATCTGCTGCTGGCCCGTCAGATAAAGACCGGTGGTATCGCGCTTATACACGTCGGTACTGGTCGTTCCGCTGGATTTCAGCTTCTCCTGTTTCCAGTCTACGCCACCGCTCACTGCGCCATGGCCCACCACAACATTATTTCCCCATTGGATATAGCGTTGTTCCATATCATCCAGGGTGGTGCCCGCGGCATAGCGGCCAGCGTCGCTGCTGTAGTTGTAATCTTTAATACGCTGATAGTTCGCAATCAGCTGGGAGGAGTAAATTCCGGAATGGTAGTGCAGACCGGTGTCCCAGGATTGGGTATAGGACTGATCTTCATCGTTTCCACCTGCGTAGCCCCAGTTACCCTGGTCATAGTCAGCATTGGCGGAATAACCATAGCCGCGGAAGAACCCCGAGAAGTTGTCATCGAACTGATGCTGTACCCCGCCCCATAGCATTTTATTGCGGTAGCCGTCGCGATCGCTGTCGCCGCTATAAGAGGAGTTCGGCTGGACGTTAAACCCTTTGGTGGTCTGATAGGCGCCGGCAGCGGTAACCAGCGTATCGCCAAACCGCTTGTTAAAGGCGCCATCGTAGGACTGATAGCCGTTCGTTCCCGCGCCGGCGTTGATCTGCGAACGCTCAGCATCGGTCATGGTGATGATGTTCACCACCCCGCCGATCGCCCCGGAGCCGTACACCGCGGAGCGCGGGCCGCGAATGTATTCCACCCGCTGGACCAGAGAGATAGGGATCTGACTGATATCCACGCCGTTGGAGATCCCCGGACGCGCCATCGGCACGCCGTCGATCAGCACCAGCACGTGGCGAGCCTCCGTCCCCCGAACATACAGCGAAGCGCTCTGCCCCATGCCGCCGTTGCGGGCAATATCGACCCCGGGAAGACGACGCATGACATCGTTTAAATCTTTGGACTGCCAGCGGTCGATGTCATCGCGCGTCACTATATCGGTCGGCGCCAGCACGGTATTGACCGGCTGTTGAAAACGGTTTGCTGTCACCACCAACGTGTCTGAATTGCTGTCCTGCGCCCAGCCGGAAAATGCCGTGACGGATAAGGCCGTCATCAGCGAAGCTTTTTTAATCATTGTAAAAGCATCCGAAACAGAAAAAGGATGCCGCAGGTTTTATCAGTTGCTCGCGACGATAAAACCCAGTGCGACGTATTCCGGCAGGTCTTCGGGCTTGGAGGCTGTTTCAAGAAATAATGACTTCCCACGGCTAACCGCAGTGTCTGCACCGAGTGCGCTCATTTCTCACCTTCCTTACCGCTGCGCGTCAGCCCCAGATTTCCACTGGGTTCCCTTTTAACTCACAGGACCGGTAGGCGAATGCTACAATCAGAAACATATAGATGTCCAGACTGCTAATTATATTTCCCGCGGCATTCGAGGCTGGACATCCCCGGCGCTTTCCCTACAATCCCCGCGTACTTATTTTATTCAGGATACATCATGACCCCCGAACACCTTCCTACCGAACAATACGAAGCGCAGCTGGCAGAAAAAGTCGTCCGTTTGCAAACCATGATGGCGCCTTTCGCCGCGCCGGTTCCGGAAGTGTTTCGTTCGCCGGTCAGCCACTACCGTATGCGCGCCGAGTTCCGTCTGTGGCACGATGGCGACGACCTGTACCATATTATTTTCGATCAGCAGACCCGGTCGCGGATTCGCGTTGACAGCTTCCCGGCCGCCAGCGCGCTCATCAATCAGCTGATGACCGCCATGCTGGAGGGCGTGCGCAACAATCCCGTGCTGCGCCATAAGCTGTTCCAGATTGACTATCTGACCACCCTCAGCAACCAGGCGGTCGTCTCGCTGCTGTATCATAAAAAGCTCGATGATGCCTGGCGTGAGCAAGCGGAGGCGCTGCGTGATGCCCTGCGATCCCAGGGGCTCAATGTGCATCTGATTGGTCGGGCGACCAAAACTAAAATCGAGCTCGATCAGGATTATATAGATGAACGCCTGCCGGTTGGCGGTCGGGAGATGATCTACCGTCAGGTGGAAAACAGCTTTACCCAACCGAACGCGGCCATGAACATTCAGATGCTGGAGTGGGCGCTGGATGTCACCAAAGGGGCGACCGGCGACCTGCTGGAATTGTACTGCGGCAACGGTAACTTCTCGCTGGCGCTGGCGCGTAATTTCGATCGCGTACTGGCCACCGAAATCGCCAAACCGTCGGTGGCGGCGGCGCAGTACAACATCGCCGCCAACCATATCGACAACGTGCAGATTATCCGCATGGCGGCTGAAGAGTTTACTCAGGCGATGAACGGCGTGCGTGAGTTCAACCGGCTGCAGGGTATCGATCTGCAAAGCTATCAGTGCGAGACTATTTTCGTCGATCCGCCGCGTAGCGGGCTGGACAGTGAAACGGAGAAAATGGTGCAGGCCTATCCGCGCATAATGTACATTTCGTGCAACCCGGAAACGCTGTGCCGTAATCTGGAAACGCTAAGCCAGACGCACAACGTTACCCGGCTGGCGCTGTTCGACCAGTTCCCGTATACCCATCACATGGAGTGCGGCGTTCTGCTGACCCGGAAATAGGCCAAAAAAAACCGGCAACGTCATATTGCCGGTTTTTTATCACTGGCGGCTTATTCAGCGGCGGTATTTTTGCGGTTACGCATCTTGTAGCCGATCCAGAAGACCATCGCGACGGACAGAACGGCCGGGAAGAAGTTAGAGCCGATATCCGGGTACTCCGCACGCACGACGGTGCTGTACAACAGCACCCCGAGAATAAAAAAGGCGGCGGCCAGGCCCGGTAGCCCGACGGGCATACTGCGGTTCTGATAGCGCTGATGCAGACAGTAGACCGTCAGCAGCAGGGATAAGATGGGGAAGACGGAAAACGGAACTATCGAACTGAACAGCGCCGCAAAGGCGCCATTAATAGATAACCCGGCAATCAGCGCCAGCAGCAGCGTACCTTTATCTTGAACTGAGTGTTTCATTGCTCGTCCTTCACGTTATTCGGAATGATGTGACATTTTTTCTTGTTCACGGCGATACCAGTAATACGCGCCTTTAGAGATCATTCTAAGCTGCAGTACCAACCGTTCTTCCAGCTGTCGGCGCTGTTCAGGGCCGACATCCAGCGCTTCCGCGCCAGCGCTAAAAACGATGGTGACCATAGCTTCAGCCTGCGCTTCGGTAAAGGCGCGCGGCATATGGTTTTCGAGTTCTAAATAGTCGGCGAGTTCCGCAATAAAATGCTGGATTTCGCGTGCGACGGCGGCGCGAAACGCCGCAGACGTTCCCGAGCGCTCGCGCAGCAGCAGGCGGAAAGCGTTCGGGTTGTTACCGATAAACTCCATAAAGGTCGAGACCGAGGTGCGGATCACGCTGCCGCCTTTGGCAATCCGCTGGCGCGCCTGGCGCATCAGCTGGCGCAGCATCAGTCCGCTCTCATCGACCATCGTCAGGCCTAACTCATCGACATCGCGAAAATGACGATAAAAGGACGTCGGCGCGATCCCTGCTTCCCGCGCCACTTCACGCAAGCTCAGGCTGGCGAAACTCCGCTCAGCGCTAAGTTGGCTGAATGCCGCTTCCACCAGCGAACGGCGGGTTTTTTCTTTTTGTTGTGCTCTTACGCCCATCACGATGTATGAATCCTTCCAATAGCCCTGCTGGCACTATACCAGAGATTAAAACTAATCGGTTTGCCCTGGATTGTGAATGATTGTTTACGAGCCGTTTCTGCTTTTATGCCGCAAAAAAGCACAACGATAATTGGGTTAAAGCGCAGCGAATGTTATCATCGTGTTTATTTTATGTATAAAACAGGTGAGTAATGCCATGTCACACTCTTGGGATTATGATGCAATAGTGATTGGTTCCGGTCCTGGCGGCGAAGGCGCCGCCATGGGACTGGTGAAACAGGGAGCACGCGTTGCCGTCATCGAGCGCTACCATAATGTCGGCGGCGGTTGCACCCACTGGGGCACCATCCCGTCGAAAGCCCTCCGCCATGCCGTCAGCCGTATTATCGAGTTTAACCAAAACCCCCTCTACAGCGACCACTCCCGCCTTCTTCGCTCTTCTTTCGCCGACATCCTTAACCATGCCGACAGCGTCATCAACCAGCAGACTCATATGCGCCAGGGATTCTATGAGCGCAACCACTGTGAAATTCTGCAGGGCAATGCCCACTTCGTTGATGAGCATACTCTGGCGCTGGAGTGCCATGACGGCACGGTCGAGACGGTGACCGCGGAGAAATTCGTTATCGCCTGCGGATCTCGCCCCTATCATCCGGCGGATGTCGATTTCCACCACCCGCGCATCTATGACAGCGATTCGATTCTCAGCCTGCAGCATGAGCCGCGCCATGTGATCATTTACGGCGCCGGGGTAATCGGTTGTGAATATGCGTCGATCTTCCGCGGCATGGAGGTGAAGGTCGATCTGATCAACACCCGCGATCGTCTGCTGGCCTTCCTCGATCAGGAGATGTCAGATTCGCTCTCCTATCACTTCTGGAACAGCGGCGTGGTCATTCGCCACAACGAGGAGTACGAAAAGATTGAAGGCGTTGATGACGGCGTCATCATGCATCTGAAATCCGGGAAAAAGCTCAAAGCGGACTGCCTGCTGTACGCCAACGGCCGCACCGGCAATACCGACACTCTGGCGCTGGAAAACATCGGTCTGCAGACCGACAGTCGCGGCCAGCTGAAGGTCAACAGCATGTACCAGACCGCCCTTCCGCACATCTATGCGGTTGGGGATGTCATCGGCTATCCGAGCCTCGCCTCCGCGGCGTACGATCAAGGACGCATTGCCGCCCAGGCGCTGGTGAAAGGCGAAGCCTCAGCGCATCTGATTGAAGATATCCCGACCGGGATCTACACCATTCCGGAAATCAGCTCCGTCGGGAAAACCGAGCAGCAGCTGACGGCGATGAAAGTGCCGTATGAGGTGGGTCGCGCTCAGTTTAAACACCTGGCGCGGGCGCAAATCGTTGGCATGAGCGTGGGAACCCTGAAGATCCTGTTCCACCGGGAGACCAAGGAGATCCTCGGCATTCACTGCTTTGGCGAACGCGCAGCCGAAATCATTCACATCGGCCAGGCGATCATGGAGCAGAAAGGTGGTGGTAACACCATTGAGTACTTCGTCAACACCACCTTTAACTACCCGACCATGGCGGAAGCGTACCGGGTTGCCGCGCTGAACGGCTTAAACCGCCTGTTTTAACGCCTTGTCGAAATGGCCATCCATCGTGCCGCGGATGGCCTCAGCCAGATGTTCATAGCGGCTGCGCAGCGGTGAGCCCGGACGGTAAACCAGACCGATGGTGCGTCTTGGCTCTGGCTTAATGCACGGCAGGTAGACCACGCCATCGCGTTTTCTTTCCTGCGGCACTGCCAGCGCAGGCAGCAGGGTAATACCGCTGCCTGCCGCCACCATATTGCGCAGCGTTTCCAGGCTGGTCGCGCGGAAGTGGGTATCCTCATCCGCCCCCGCTTCAAAGCAGAAGCCCATCGCCTGATCGCGCAGGCAGTGGCCATCCTCCAGCATCAGCAGCTTTTCACCGGCCAGATCCGACATCGGCACCCGGTCGCGGTTTGCCCACGGATGATCTTCATAGATAGCCAGCATCATCGGCTCATCGAACAGCGGCACCTCGATAAAGGCCTCGCTCTCTTTGACCAGCGCCAGGATGGCGCAGTCGAGCTTACCGCTGTCGAGCTGAGCCAGCAGCTGATGGGTCTGCGCTTCGTGCAGATACATTTCCAGCTTCGGGAAGGTCTGATGCAGCATCGGAATGATGTGCGGTAGCAGGTACGGGCCAATTGTCGGGATCAAGCCGATATGCAGCGGCCCGGACATGGTTTCCCCTTGTTGGCTTGCCATCTCCTTGAGCACTTTTACTTCGCGTAACACGGTACGCGCCTGATCCACCAGCAACAGCCCCGCCTGGGTAAACAGAACCTTACGGCTGGTGCGCTCCAGCAGCATGACGCCAAGCTCATCCTCCAGCTTGCGGATCTGTCCGCTGAGCGTCGGTTGGCTCACATGGCATGAGTCAGCCGCCCGCCGGAAGTGGCGGTGTTCGGCGAGCGCTACCAGGTATTCAAGATCGCGAATATTCATTATTCATCCTCCATCGCCACGATAGTCCATGGCGATAGATAGCATAGCAACGAACGATTATCCCTATCAAGTTTTCTGTTCAATAATACGCCCATAAAGACGGTGAACCTGTGAAAACCACTGACCCGTCACACTGTTTCTCTACCCGAACAACTAAAGCCAACGTGAACTTTTGCGGACCTTGCGTCCGCTTTTTTTTTGCATAAAAAACCCGGCGTCGCTGGGCTCGGCCGGGTCAGGGAAGGCAGATATCTGTGGATTAACTCAGACGGGCCTTCGCCTCGTCGATAGCCTGCGCCACCTGCTGCGGCGAGACGCCGCCTTTTGCCGCGCGTTTATCAAGGCAGGACTGCAGCGACAGAATCGGATAAACATCGTCCGCAATCACCGGGCTGAATTTCTGCAGGTCGGCCAGGGCCAGCGCTTCCAGCGGTTTCCCTTGCGCAATGGCTTCCACCACCGCTTCACCGACAATATGGTGCGCCTCGCGGAACGGTACGCCTTTCGCCACCAGATAATCCGCCAGCTCAGTGGCGTTGGCATAGCCCTGCTGCGCCGCTTCCGCACAGCGCGGACGTTTCACCTGGATACCATCCAGCACCAGGGTCGCCATATGCAGGCAGTCGAGCCAAGTATCCAGAGCGTCGAAAAGTCCCTCTTTATCTTCCTGCATATCTTTGTTGTAGGCCAGCGGCAGCCCTTTCAGGGTCATCATCATGCCGGTCAGCGCGCCCTGCACGCGGCCGCATTTGCCACGGATAAGCTCCAGGGCGTCCGGGTTTTTCTTCTGCGGCATCAGCGAGGAGCCTGAGGTTACGCGGTCGGAAAGCTCGACGAAATTCGCTTCGCCGGAGTTAAAGAAAATCAGATCTTCCGCAAAGCGCGACAGATGGACCATGCCGATAGAGGCATCGGAAAGTAGCTCCAGAACATGGTCGCGGTCAGACACGCTGTCGAGGCTGTTGCGGGTGGCGGAGGCAAAGCCCAGCCAGCCGGCCAGCTGCTCGCGGTCGATTTCATACGCCGTCCCCGCCAGCGCGCCGCAGCCCAGCGGGCTAACGTCGAGGCGCTTCAGCGCGTCCTGCAGGCGGCTTTCATCGCGCGCCAGCATTTCGACATAGGCCAGACACCAGTGCGCGAACGTCACCGGTTGGGCGCGCTGCAGGTGGGTGTACCCCGGCATCACCGCGTCCTGGTTCTGCTGGGCCGTCTCCACCAGCGCGCTCTGCAGCTGGCGGTTCGCCGACAGCAGTTCGACAACGGTATCTTTGCACCACAGTTTAAGATCGGTAGCGACCTGGTCGTTACGGCTGCGGCCGGTATGCAGTTTCTTGCCCAACTGACCCACTTTGTCGATCAGTTTGCCTTCCACCCAGCTGTGAATATCTTCAGCATCGCTGGCGAGGATTTGCTGCGGATTGGCGCGCACCTCTTCCAGTAGCACGTTCAGCGCTTCTTCCAGCTGCTGTTGTTCATCGGCACTCAGTACGCCGACCGTTACCAGCGCTTTCGACCAGGCGACAGAGCCAACGATATCCTGCTCCGCCAGACGATAGTCGAAGCGCAACGAGTCGTTGAACTGTTTGAACCGTTGATCTGCTGCCTGTGTAAAACGCCCGCCCCAAAGTGCCATAACATGCTTCCTTTATTCGTTAGTTCCGCCGGTGGCGTTGTGCCTCCCCGGCCTACGGTCTTGTAAGCCCGGCAGACAACGCGCCGCCGGGCATGAAATCTTAAGCCAGAATACGTGTACCGATAGGCGTGCCGTTAAACAACGCCGGCAGCTGCTCGGCGTGACGCCAGGAGGCGATATCCACCGGACGGCCCAGAGCACGCGCCGCGTCGAGGGCCGCATTCACTTTGACAATCATGCCGTCAGTGATAATCCCCTGCTCGATCAGCTGCTCCGCTTTCTCGGCGGTCATCTCGGCAATACGCTGCCCTTTACCGTCGAGGATACCGCTGACGTCAGACAGCAGGATCAGATCCGCCCCCAGGGTAGCCGCCAGCGCCGTCGCCGCCTGGTCAGCATTGACGTTCATCAGCTGGCCCTCGTCGGTCACGCCGATAGAGCTCACCACCGGCAGGTAACCGCCCGCCTGCAGGGTGTTGATCAGCGTCGGAGAGCCCGGCTGCGCCAGCCCGACATGGCCCAGCTCAGCATCCAGCTGTGTCACCTTCACGCTATCGCCATCGCCGAGGAACAGGCCGACAGAGGCCAGACCGTGCTTTTTCGCCCACGCCAGCAGCGTCTTGTTGGCGGTTCCCGCCAGCGCGCCGGTGATGATGTCGATTTGCTCAGCCGGCGTCACCCGCAGACCATTTTTCTTCTGCACCGGCAGGTTGAGCTGCTTCATCAGCTCATCCACCACGCAGCCGCCGCCATGGACGATAATCAGCGGACGCTGGTGCGCTTCACGGTAATTGACCAGCGCGGTAAACAGACGCTCCAGCGCTTCTTCGCTATCGAGTAATACGCCGCCGAGTTTGATAATTAATGGGTTCATCATCACACCTTAAATAAGAGACTGCGTCTCAGCGAAGCCGAAACGAATATTCGCGCACTGCACCGCCTGCGCTGCGGCGCCTTTCAGCAGGTTATCTTCTGCCGCGACGACGATGAGATGGTCGTCCTGCACGGCAAAACCGATATCACAGAATGGCAGACCTTCGACGCTTTTCAATGCGGGCACGCCTTTATCATATAAACGTACCAGCGGTTTATCGGCGTAAGCCTGCTGGTAAACCGCCGCGATCTGCGCATGGCCAACGCCCGGCTTCAGGCGGCAGGTAATGGTTTCCAGAATGCCGCGCTTAAAATTACCCAGATGCGGGGTAAAAATCACCTTCGCTCCGAGGTGGCTGGCAATCTCCGGCTGATGACGATGGTTAAAGATGCCGTATGGCTGCAGGCTGACTTCACAGAAGCTGTTGCCGATCGCGGCTTTGCGTCCCGCGCCGCTCACCCCGCTGGTGGCGTTGATCACTGGCCACTGGTTGAGATCCAGCAGACTGGCATCAATCAGCGGCTTCAGCGACAGCTGCGCCGCCGTCGGGTAGCAGCCAGGCACCGCGATTAACTGCGCTTCTTTAAGCGCATCCGCGCTCCACTCCGCCAGACCATACACCGCCTGTTTGAGCAGGTCGGGATGCTGATGAGTGAAACCATAATATTTTTCGTAGAACGCCCCATCGTTAACGCGGAAGGCACCGGAGAGATCGAACACCACGCAGCCGGCGGCAAGGAACTGCGGCGCCAGATCGTGACTCACTTCGTGCGCGGTGGCGAGAAACACCACGTCCACGCCAGCGCTGAATTCGCTGATATCGGACATCGGCTGCAGCGGCATATCGACAATGCCTTTGAGCTGCGGATGCAGGTCGGAAATTAATTTTCCCGCATCATTGCTTTGCGCGGAGACCGTCAAAGCGGTTATGTTCATATGCGGATGACGATTGATATAGGTCACCAGCTCTGCGCCGGCATAACCACTGGCACCCACAATCAGCGTATTTAACATTGGAAGCGCATCTCCTTACATTCGATGGGTTTTCTTACGCTCAACGATATTGTATTTTTATTCACAATAAATGCATGAATATTGATACTATCACGACCCAAGGTGTGTCAACAATGAAAAACAATTTACCGCCCTTTATCGAGATTTACCGCGCGTTGATCGCCACACCGTCCATCAGCGCGACCGAAGAGGCTCTCGATCAGAGCAATGAGTCTTTAATCAATTTGCTGGCCGGCTGGTTCCGCGATCTCGGCTTTAATGTCGAGGTACAGCCGGTGCCGGATACGCGCCATAAATTCAACCTGCTGGCCAGCACCGGACACGGCGCCGGCGGCCTGCTTCTCGCCGGGCATACCGATACCGTGCCGTTCGATGACGGCCGCTGGACGCGCGATCCGTTCACCCTTACCGAACACGATAACAAGCTCTACGGCCTCGGCACGGCCGATATGAAAGGCTTCTTCGCCTTTATTCTCGACGCCCTGCGCGATGTCGACGTCACCACGCTGAAAAAACCGCTGTATATTCTGGCCACCGCCGACGAAGAGACCAGCATGGCCGGCGCGCGCTATTTTGCCGAAACCACCCGGCTGCGCCCCGACTGCGCCATCATCGGCGAGCCCACCTCCCTGCAGCCGATCCGCGCCCATAAAGGACATATGTCCAACGCGATCCGTATTCAGGGCCAGTCCGGCCACTCCAGCGATCCGGCGCGCGGGGTCAACGCGATCGAGCTGATGCACGACGCCATCGGTCGGATTATGCAGCTGCGCGATTTGCTAAAAGAGCGCTACCACTTCGAGGCGTTCACGGTCCCTTACCCGACCCTCAACCTCGGCGCCATCCATGGCGGCGATGCCTCAAACCGTATCTGCGCCTGCTGTGAACTGCATATGGACATCCGCCCGTTGCCGGGGATGACCCTCAACGACCTCAATGGTCTGCTGGACGAGGCGCTGGCCCCGGTCAGCGAACGCTGGCCGGGCCGCCTGACGGTCTCGGAGCTGCATCCGCCGATCCCCGGCTACGAGTGCCCGCCGGACCATAAGCTGGTGCAGGTGGTTGAGAAACTGCTTGGCGCCCAGACCGACGTGGTGAACTACTGTACCGAAGCGCCGTTTATCCAGACGCTGTGCCCAACGCTGGTTCTCGGCCCGGGCTCGATCAATCAGGCCCATCAGCCTGACGAGTTTCTGGAGACGCGCTTTATCAAGCCGACGCGGGAGCTGATTAGCCAGGTGGTTCACCACTTCTGCTGGCACTAAAATCGCCCTCTTTTTCCGCCCCGCTCTCCCGGGGCGGAACGGTGACGATCGTCACATTTCCATAAGCGATGCTTATCCAGCGCCCCCTGAGTTAAATTTCGCAAATTACGGGTATTTACTCGTTTGCTGAAGCGATTTCGCAGTAATTGACGTGGGGGTATTTACGTGGCTTTATAAAAGACGGGTTGCTTATCCGTTGCTCACGTTCCAGCGCAGCGGATATAACAAAATAAAATGAGATGGGGTGTCTGGGGTAACATGAACGAACAATATTCCGCATTGCGTAGTAATGTCAGTATGCTCGGCAAGGTGCTGGGCGATACCATCAAGGATGCATTGGGAGAAAATATTCTTGATCGTGTCGAAACTATCCGTAAGTTGTCCAAATCTTCACGCGCCGGCAACGAAGCTAACCGCCAGGAGCTGCTGACCACGCTGCAGAATTTGTCTAACGACGAACTGCTGCCGGTGGCCCGTGCCTTCAGCCAGTTCCTGAATCTGGCCAACACCGCTGAGCAGTACCACAGCATTTCGCCGAATGGCGAAGCGGCCAGCAATCCGGAAGTCATTGCGCGCACCCTGAGAAAGCTCAAAGACCAACCCAATCTCAACGAAGACACCATCAAAAAAGCGGTGGAATCTCTGTCCCTGGAGCTGGTGTTAACCGCCCACCCGACCGAGATCACCCGCCGGACGCTGATCCATAAAATGGTGGAAGTGAACAACTGCCTCAAGCAGCTGGATAACAAAGATATCGCGGACTACGAGCACCACCAGCTGATGCGCCGCCTGCGCCAGCTGATCGCCCAGTCCTGGCATACCGATGAAATTCGTAAGCACCGCCCTTCCCCGGTCGATGAAGCCAAATGGGGCTTCGCGGTGGTGGAAAACAGCCTGTGGGAAGGGGTGCCTAACTACCTGCGCGAGCTGAACGAACAGCTGGAAGCCAACCTCGGCTATCAGCTGCCGGTGGACTTTGTCCCGGTGCGTTTCACTTCGTGGATGGGCGGCGACCGCGACGGCAACCCGAACGTGACTGCCGATATCACCCGCCACGTGCTGCTGCTCAGCCGCTGGAAAGCGACCGATCTGTTCCTCAAAGATGTGCAGGTGCTGATCTCCGAGCTGTCGATGGTGGAGTGTACTGACGAATTGCGCGCCCTGGCCGGCGCCGAGGGCGCTCAGGAACCGTACCGTTACCTGATGAAAAAACTGCGTACTCAGCTGATGGAAACCCAGGCCTGGCTGGAAGCGCGTCTGAAAGGTCAGAAGCTGCCGAAACCGGCGGGACTGATCACTCAGAACGAGCAGCTGTGGGAGCCGCTATACGCCTGTTATAAATCGCTGCAGGCCTGCGGCATGGGCATTATCGCCAACGGCGAGCTGCTCGACACCCTGCGCCGCGTGAAGTCTTTCGGCGTACCGCTGGTGCGTATTGATATCCGTCAGGAAAGCACCCGCCACACCGAAGCGCTGGGCGAAATGACCCGTTACCTCGGGATCGGCGATTACGAAAGCTGGTCAGAAGCCGACAAACAGGCTTTCCTGATCCGCGAACTGAATTCCAAACGTCCGCTGCTGCCGCGCCAGTGGGAGCCAAGCGAAGAGACCCGCGAAGTTCTCGACACCTGTAGAGTGATCGCCGAGGCGCCGCGCGGATCGATCGCCGCCTACGTGATCTCGATGGCCAAAACGCCGTCCGACGTGCTGGCGGTTCATCTGCTGCTGAAGGAGGCCGGGATTGGCTTTGCCCTGCCGGTGGCCCCGCTGTTCGAAACGCTGGATGACCTGAACAACGCCAACGACGTCATGACCCAGCTGCTGAATATCGACTGGTACCGCGGCTTTATCCAGGGCAAACAGATGGTCATGATCGGCTACTCTGATTCCGCGAAAGACGCAGGCGTGATGGCCGCCTCCTGGGCGCAGTACCAGGCGCAGGACGCGTTGATCAAAACCTGTGAGAAAGCCGGGATCGAACTGACGCTGTTCCACGGTCGCGGCGGCTCCATTGGCCGCGGCGGCGCGCCGGCCCACGCCGCGCTCCTCTCACAGCCGCCGGGAAGCCTGAAGGGCGGCCTGCGCGTTACCGAGCAGGGTGAGATGATCCGCTTTAAGTACGGCCTGCCGGAAGTCACCATCAGCAGCCTGTCGCTCTATACCAGCGCGATCCTCGAAGCCAACCTGCTGCCGCCGCCGGAACCAAAACCGCAGTGGCGCGACATCATGGCCGAGCTGTCCGACGTGTCGTGCAAGATGTATCGCGGCTACGTGCGTGAAAACAAAGATTTCGTGCCTTATTTCCGCTCCGCCACTCCGGAGCAGGAGCTGGGCAAACTGCCGCTGGGTTCGCGTCCGGCAAAACGTCGTCCGACCGGCGGCGTCGAGTCGCTACGCGCCATTCCGTGGATCTTCGCCTGGACCCAGAACCGCCTGATGCTTCCAGCCTGGCTGGGCGCTGGCGCTGCGCTGCAGAAAGTGGTTGAAGGCGGAAAACAGAGTGAACTGGAAGCGATGTGTCGCGACTGGCCGTTCTTCTCCACCCGTCTCGGCATGCTGGAGATGGTTTACTCGAAGGCCGACCTGTGGCTGGCGGAGTACTACGATCAGCGCCTGGTGAAACCAGAGCTGTGGGCGTTGGGTACCGAGCTGCGCAAGCTGCTGGCTGCCGATATCAACGTCGTGCTGGCCATCGCCAACGACTCTCATCTGATGGCTGACCTGCCGTGGATCGCCGAGTCTATCCAGCTGCGTAATATCTATACCGACCCGCTGAACGTCCTGCAGGCGGAACTGCTGCACCGTTCGCGCCAGGCTGAAGAAGAGGGCAAAGACCCGGATCCGCGCGTTGAACAAGCGCTGATGGTCACCATCGCCGGCGTCGCCGCCGGTATGCGTAACACCGGCTAATCGCTGTCTTTCCCCCGGCCGCCCGGCCGGGGGATTTTTCACCCGTTCTAGTGGTGCAGCATCTCATCAACGATCTGCTCTTTATGCAGCGCATACGGATAATAGGTCGGCCAGTTATCCATCTCTTTCAGCAACGCTTCCTGTGATTCATTGCCCATGAAAATATGGAAATGCTGCGATTTACGCGGGCCAATGATGTGGTCGCTGAACTGGACATATTTTGGCGCGCTGGCATCGCCCTGCTGGCACTCGAACAGATAACGTACGCCCTTCTTACCGGAGGCGTAATGCAGGATTTTGTAGCCAGAATAGCGGTATTTGCAGCTGTTGACGGTCTCGCCAATGTGGAACTCAATCACGTCATCTTCAATGCCAATCTGTTCCACATCGGTGGCGTAGCCCTTCTTATAATAGGCGCGATACTCCTCCACGCTCTTGCCGCCGGGCTTTTTCGCCTTCTGCTCCAGCACCGGATCGAGATCGCCGTTGAGCAGATACGGGTTCACCGACTGCCAGACGCCCTCCCAGTCGCTCAGCGCGCGGTCCTGCACATCTTTATCCGCAAAAATGCCTTCGCTGGCCTGACGCTCCACTTCGGTTAGCGCCGGCCCATGGCTATGGTTGCCGTGGGCGAACGCCTGGGCGCTGGCTAGCGCCATGCCGAGTCCCAAGGCCAGCAGGGGGATCTTTCTGGTCATTACTCTCTCCTGAGTTTGCTATCAATGATGACAAATTGTTACGATATAACATCTCTTAAATGAGAAGCAATAGCGACAGGCTGGCGCTTTTACCGCTGGAATAATGTCCGGTATGATGAAAAGGGTGATGCGCGGGGCGGAACAATGATGGACAACGATATCAATCAACTTATTGATGCATTGCTAAAAAAGCAGACCAGCCTCGGACGGGTTTATTTCGCCGGCGAGACGCGCTCGCCTGCTGAACCGGTGGTGCAGGTTGATTTTCCCCGTCTGAATATCCTCCTCGATGGGCAGCTGCGCGACCAGGCGCTCGGCGATAACGCCCCGCTCCTGGAGGCCCATGACGTGCTCTATATTCCTGGCGATAGCTGGAACTGCCCACAGTGGCAGGCGCCCTGCCTGCTGTTAAGCATCCTGTTCGCTAAGCAGCAGCTGGAGTGCTCGCTGCAGCGTTGGAATGGCAAGACGATCGCCGTTGTTGAAAAGCTACAGGCGCTGCGTCGCGGGCCGCGCGTCGGTTCCTTCCTGCTGCAGGCCCTCAACGAGATCCGGATGCAGCCGCAGGAGCAGCAAACCGCCCGCAGCATCGTCATCAGCCTGCTCAGCCACTGCCATGATCTTCTCGGCAGCCAGGCGCAAACCTCCTCGCGCAGCCAGGCGTTGTTCGAGGCAATCCGTCAGTACATCGAGGTCCATTACGCGGAGCCGCTGAGCCGGGAATCGGTCGCCCAGGCGTTCTATCTCTCTCCCAACTATCTTTCCCATCTGTTCCAGAAATGTGGGCCAATGGGCTTCAATGAATATCTAAACCACATTCGTCTCGAACAGGCCCGTATGCTGCTGAAGGGCCACGATATGAAAGTGAAAGACATCGCCCACGCCTGCGGCTTCGCCGACAGCAACTACTTCTGCCGCCTGTTCCGCAAAACCACGGAACGCTCGCCGTCTGAATACCGCCGCCAGTACCATAGCCAGCTGATGGAAAAATCGTCGGCGGCAAAGAACTAGATTTTTGTGTGTTAAACCTGACTTTTGTGCGCGCTATAGTTTCCTGCCATCCCAGCCAGCATCGATAAATGTGATCTAAATCATCCTTAATCACGATGCGTACATTTATCCAGTTTTTGGCAAATTTGTCATCTGGCGATCCTTCGAACGAAAGCCGTATGCTTACCTCAACGACAGCACCGAATTAAGCATTGAGGAAAACGCTATGGAACTCTATCTGGATACCGCCAACGTCGCCGAAGTGGAACGCCTGGCCCGCATCTACCCGCTGGCCGGGGTGACCACCAACCCGAGCATTATCGCCGCCGGTAAAACCCCGGTGTGGGATGTACTGCCGCGCCTGCAAAAAGCCGTTGGCCCGGAAGGAATTCTGTTCGCGCAGACCATGAGCCGCGATGCGCAGGGCATGGTGGCAGAAGCCAAACGCCTGAGCAACGCCGTGCCGGGCATCGTGGTCAAAATCCCGGTCACCGCCGAAGGCCTCGCCGCTATCCAGCTGCTGAAGAATGAAGGCATCCCGACCCTTGGCACCGCCGTCTACAGCGCTTCACAGGGTCTGCTGGCCGCGCTGGCTGGCGCAAAGTACGTCGCGCCTTACGTTAACCGCGTCGACGCTCAGGGCGGAGACGGCATCCGCATGGTGCAGGAACTGCAATCCCTGCTGGAAATGCATGCGCCCGAAAGCAAAGTGCTGGCGGCAAGCTTCAAAACGCCCCGTCAGGCGCTGGATTGCCTGCTGGCTGGCTGCGAAGCAATCACCCTTCCACTAGATGTAGCGCAACAAATGCTCGGCACCCCTGCGGTAGAGTCAGCCATAGAGAAGTTTGAACAGGACTGGAATAACGCCTTTGGCACGCTGAACCTGTAACCGGACCCGCGCGCCGCCTGCGGGCGGCATCACGGTCATCGAGGAGGAATCGAAATGGATCGCATTATTCAATCACCAGGCAAATACATCCAGGGCGCAGGCGCCATCAAGCGCCTTGGCGACTACCTGAAACCGCTGGCCGAACGCTGGCTGGTCGTTGGCGATAAATTCGTGCTGGGATTCGCGGAAGAGATGCTACGCAAAAGCCTGGCTGACGCCGGCCTGGCGGCGGAAATCGCGCCGTTTGGCGGTGAATGTTCGCATAATGAAATCAATCGCCTGCGCGATATCGCCGGCAGTGCGAAATGCACCGCCGTGCTGGGGATCGGCGGTGGTAAAACCCTGGATACCGCGAAAGCGCTGGCCCATTTTATGAAGGTGCCGGTGGCGATCGCCCCCACCATCGCCTCCACCGATGCGCCGTGCAGCGCACTGTCGGTGATTTACACCGACGAAGGCGAGTTCGACAGCTATCTGATGCTGCCGCACAACCCTAACATGGTCATTGTCGATACGCAGATCGTTGCTGGCGCGCCGGCTCGCCTGCTGGCCGCCGGGATTGGCGATGCGCTGGCCACCTGGTTCGAAGCCCGCGCCTGCTCACGCAGCGGCGCCACCACCATGGCGGGCGGGAAATGCACCCAGGCGGCGCTGGCGCTGGCCGAGCTGTGCTACAACACCTTACTCGAAGAGGGTGAAAAAGCGATGCTGGCCGCCGAACAGCACGTGGTCACTCCGGCGCTGGAGCGGGTGGTGGAAGCCAACACCTATCTGAGCGGCGTCGGTTTTGAAAGCGGTGGCCTGGCGGCAGCCCACGCGATTCATAACGGCATGACGGCCATCCCTGACGCTCACCACTATTATCACGGTGAAAAAGTGGCGTTCGGCACCCTGACGCAGTTGGTGCTGGAAAACGCGCCGGTGGAAGAGATCGAGACTGTCGCCGCGCTATGTCACAGCGTTGGGCTGCCGATCACGCTGGCGCAGCTGGATATCAAAGGCGACATCCCGACCAAAATGCGCCTGGTGGCGGAAGCCGCCTGCGCTGAAGGAGAAACCATCCACAATATGCCGGGCGGCGTCGACGCCGACCAGGTCTACGCCGCGCTGCTGGTCGCCGACCAATATGGCCAGCGCTTCCTGCAGGAATGGGAATAATCCAGAGCAAAACAAAACACCCGGCGTCAGCCGGGTGTTTTTTTATGTTTATCAGCCGGACGCGCTGACGGCGGAAACGGCAAACACTCAGGCCGGACGCACGCCCAGCGTATGACAGATGGCGTAGCTCATTTCGGCGCGGTTAAGGGTGTAGAAGTGGAAATCTTTTACCCCTTCCCGACTTAAGATCTTCACCATGTCCATGGCGATATTCGCCCCCACCAGCTGACGGGTTTCGGCGTCATTATCCAGCCCTTCGAACATTTTCGACATCCACACCGGGATACGAACGTTGGTCATATCCGCAAACTTTTTCGCCTGTTTAAAGTTGGAAACCGGCAGGATACCCGGAATAATTTCCACGTCGATGCCCGCCGAGACGCAGCGATCGCGAAAACGCAGGTAGCTTTCCACATCGAAGAAGAACTGGGTGATCGCGCGGTTGGCGCCTGCCTCGACTTTGCGTTTCAGGTTGAGCAAATCCGCCTGCGCGCTTTTCGCTTCCGGATGCACTTCCGGATATGCGGCGACGGAGATATCAAAATCTCCCACCTCTTTCAGCAGAGTGACCAGATCGGCGGCGTACATCTCCGGTTTACCGCTGCCCGGCGGCAGGTCGCCGCGCAGAGCGACGATATGGCGGATGCCGTTGTTCCAGTAATCCTGGGCGATAGTGCGCAGCTCATCGCGAGTAGCATCGATACAGGTCAGGTGCGGCGCCGCTTCCAGACCGGTTCGCTCTTTAATACCTTTGATGATGCTGTGGGTGCGATCGCGCTCGCCGGAGTTCGCGCCATAGGTCACCGAGACAAACTTCGGTTTCAGACTGCTCAGGCGATCGATGGATTTCCACAGGGTCTGCTCCATTTCACTGGTGCGCGGCGGAAAGAATTCAAAGGACACATTAATCTGGCCCTGGACTTCCGCCAGGCTCTGATTCAGGGCTTCCCGCTGATTGGCGTGAAAAAAGCTCATACCTTACCTCATCAATCGCATGTAATGGCTGTTGTGTTGCGAACTTCTATACGTTTAGACGTCCAGATGTAAAAATGACGGAAAAGCGCCCGGGCGTCAATAGAAAAATCTGCGTAAAGAGTGAGGAAAAGGCTGCCAACATGAAAAAACTTCATCTACCGGCGCTTTGCCAGCCTAAAGAGCCCGCTCTGCGGTCAACATGGGGTAGAACGATATTCAGCATGAGACGAGCGAGTCGTCAGGTGATCATCCAGCAGTGAGAGCCATTGCTGCACGGCTCCTGCCTGGTGAGGCGCATAGATCACCCCAAGGCTTAACGGCATGCTGTCGCCTTCAGCGACAGGACAGAACACTACCCCCTGACGCTGGATCGCGGAAAAGGACGCCGGCAGGAGGATCATGCCTTCCCCACGCGCGATTCGCGCCAGCAGCACATCATGTTCGGCAGGCTCTTCCACATAAGCGGGGGTATAGCCAGCCCGGTCGAAAATGCGCCGCGTGTAGTCAAAGAAATCGGGGTTACGCTCGCGTTTAAACCAGAACAGCGGCCGATGATTGAGCGCGCTTAGCGTTAACGCTGGTATGACGGCTTCCGGCCAGGAGGCTGGCACTGCCGCGATGAGCGGCTCCTGATACGGCAATGGATGCAGGTGCAGCCCTTCAGTATTGAGCGGCAGCGCGACCAGCGCTGCATCGAGTTTGCCTTTGCGCACCTGCTGCGCCAGCGCCGGTGAGGCGTGGCGGGTGATATGCAACCCGCGGGTATGTTCGCTCAGCGCAGATTCAACAGCAGCGAAAATGCCTTGTTCGAAGGCGGTGGTCACGCCCAGACGCAGAGACGGCGGCGAGTGAACGGAGAGCTCACTCAATGCCGCCAGCGTGCGTTCCTGGAGCGCCAGCATGGGCCGAATGATCGCCAGCACCTCTCTGCCCGCGTCGGTAAGGATCAGGCCTTTGCTATGGCGCTGAAACAGCGTCACCCCCAGCTGCGCTTCCAGATAGCGCATATGGCGACTCAGCGGCGGCTGCGAGATAAATAACCGCTGCGCCGCCCGGCTGATGTTATTTTCCTCAGCTACCACGGCAAAGGCACGCAGCAGGCGGATATCGAGAGAATGTAATCGCGAAGTTGTCATACTGAAAAGGTATCACGAAAAGGGTATTACTCAAGTCCGGTAAACTTCCCTACCCTTCCTCTCAACGCATCATCACAGAGAGGAAAAAACGATGTCCAGCGAACGTTATACCACCGGTCAGGAAATGCTTCAGCGCGTGGACGGTAGCGGCGGGGAGGCCGTCGTCAACAGCCTGCGGGATATCGCCCCCGACTTCGCCCGCTATCTGATTGAGTTCCCCTTCGGCGATATTTACGCCCGGCCAGGGCTTGATTTGCGTAGCCGGGAAATCGCCACCATCGCCGCGCTCACCGCGCTGGGTAACGCCGAGCCGCAGCTGAAAGTGCATATTGCCGCGGGATTAAATGTCGGTCTGACGCAAGAGGAAATTACGGAAGTGATCATGCAGATGGCGGTCTACGCCGGATTCCCGGCGGCGCTAAACGGCCTGTTTGCCGCTAAAGCAGTTTTTGCGGCGCACTAACAAAAAAGACCAGGCCGCGCCTGGTCTTTTTCCCGGGACTACAGCAGCTGCGCCAGACGGTTAATATCCGACTGGATCGCCCCGGCGGTCACATCGCGCCCGGCGCCGGGCCCGCGGATCACCAGCGGATTATCGCGATACCAGCGGCTTTCGATAGCGAACACGTTATCGCACGGCAGCAGCGCCGCCAGCGGGTGCTCTTCGCGTACCGCCTCCACGCCGACGCGTGCTTTGCCGTTGGCATCAAAACGCGCCACGTAGCGGAGCACCAGCCCCATCTCGCGGGCCGCCTCCAGGCGCTGCAGCATCTGCTCGTTCAGCTCTTCGCCATTCTCAAAGAAGTGATCGACCGAACCCTCTTCACAGTGCGCCGGGACCAGTGATTCCACGCGCACCTGATCCGGCTCGATGTCGTAACCCGCTTCCCGCGCGAGGATCACCAGCTTGCGCATCACATCTTTACCGGACAGATCGACGCGCGGATCCGGCTCGGTCAGACCCTGCTGCCACGCCTGATCCACCAGGTCGGTGAACGGCACGGTGCCATCGAACTGCAGGAACAGCCAGGAGAGCGTTCCCGAGAAGATACCGCTCAGGCCGAGGATGGTATCGCCGCTGTCGATCAGGTCGCGCACCGTATGGTTCACCGGCAAGCCGGCGCCCACGGTGGCGTTATACAGCCAGTGGCGCCCCGTCTTCTCAAACGCGTCGTGGATCTGGCGATACTTATCGCTGCTGCTGGCCCCCGCCAGCTTGTTGGCGCTGATCACGTGGAAGCCATGGCTGGCGAAATCAAGATACTGGTCTGCCAGCTGCTCGCTGGCGGTGACGTCCAGCACCACTAAATCATCATACGGGTGCGCGCGCATCCACAGGAACAGCGACTCTTCGTCCTGCTCCACCGCTTCATCGTTGAAGAAAGCCAGCGCCCGGCTGGCGTCCAGCCCGTCGTAGTTCAGCAGACTGCGTTTACTGTCGACCACACCGGCGAGAATAAACTCAAAGCCGGTGCGCGCCGAGAGCGTGGTTTGTTCACGGGCGAACAGCTCCAGCCAGCGGGAACCGATGTTCCCTTTGCCGAACAGCATCAGGCCGATACGCTTTTCGGCACGAAACAAGGACTGGTGCAGCCCCTGGATCAGGCTTTCCGTCGGCCCGGCGCGCAGGACGGCCACCAGGCTGATCCCCTCTTCCGACTGCCAGGTGAACTCCACCGGCTGCCCTTTCAGCTGCTGCCAGAAACGGTGGCAGTGCAGTGGGTTGCGGGTGACGCCCGCGCCCACCATCGCCACCAGCGCCAGCTTCTGACGCAGTCGCAGCTCGCCCGGCAGACCTGCCTCATCGAGCAGCTTCAGCGCGCTGTCGGCCACCTCGGAGGTATAGCAGAACTGCAGCAGTTTGCGGTCGGCATGGACGCCAACGGCTAACGGGCGCAGCTGGGCGCGTTTGAGCAGGGCGTCCAGCTCTTTATGCGCCAGTTTGAAATCGTGACCGGCCGGCACCTGGAACTCCACCAGGCAGACATCGTCATGGCTGGTGACAATCCGGGCGCCAGTACCGGAGGCCAGCACGCGCTCAATGCGCGTGGAACCCTGTTCCGGCGTATAGCTGCAGCGTAACTGCAGATCGATATCGCTGGCGGAAACCGGCTGTAGCGTGCGGGCATGGAGCACCGGCGCGGCCAGACGCGCCAGCTCGCTGGCTTCGTCCAGACGCAGCAGCGGCAGCAGACAGGCGTCTTTCACCTTGCGCGGATCCGCGCTGTACACCCCGGCGACGTCGCTCCAGATAGTGACGCGGGAAGCGCCCGCCAGCGCGCCGATCTGGGTGGCAGAGTAGTCAGACCCGTTACGGCCCAGCAGGACGGTTTCACCGGCCTGGTTGCGGGAGATAAAGCCGGTCACCACCAGACGCTTGTTAGGATGCTGCGCCATCAGCTGCTGCAGCAGTGGATAGGATAATCCTTCATCCACCTGCGGCTGCGCGGCGCGTTCCGCGCGCAGGAACGCGCGCGCGTCCAGCCAGGCGGCTTCCATTCCCAGCTGGTTGAGAACCGCCGCCATCAGGCGCGCGGACCACACTTCCCCATGGCCGACCACTTCCGCATAGACCGCTTCGGAAACCCCGCCGTCCAGCAGACCAGCCAGACGCTCAAGGTCGTGGATAAAGGCGGCGATCAACGTATCCGCCGCCGCAGGCTCCACCAGACCGCTAATCAGCTCGGTGTGATAGCGGCGAAGCGACTGCTGAACCTGATGCGCAGCAAGGCGATCGCTCTGGCTAAGCTTAAGCCAGCTGATCAGCTGGTTGGTGGTGCTGCCAGCGGCGGAGACGACCATCATGTCCCCCGCCTGCGAATACTCCTTCATGATCCCCGCGACGCGCAGGTAACATTTCGCATCCGCTAAACTACTCCCACCAAATTTGTGCAGCTGACGACCCTTCGCCCCTGCCTGCGCAATCACACTCATCTTTATTCCTCGTTTGCTGCCCGGAAGCCATTTTCCAGGTCGGCAATTAAATCTTCACCATCTTCGATACCGGTCGAAATACGCAGGAGCGTTTCTGAAATTCCGGCGGCGGCACGCGCTTCAGGCGCCATGCCGGCATGCGTCATCGTTGCCGCATGGGAAATCAGGCTTTCAACGCCCCCCAGCGATTCCGCCAGTGTAAACAGCGACAGCCCGCTCAGGAAGCGGCGCAGCGTCTGCTCGTCACCATCCAGCTCGAAGCTTAACATTGCGCCAAAACCTTTTTGCTGACGCGCCGCAATTTCATGCCCCTGGTTTTCCGGCAGCGACGGATGATACAGCTTTTTCACCAGCGGCTGGGTTTTCAGATACTCGACGATCGCCAGGGCATTACGTTGCGCCACTTCCATGCGTGGAGAAAGCGTCCGCAGCCCGCGCAACAGCAGATAGCTGTCGAAGGCGCTGCCGGTGACGCCAATGTTATTCGCCCACCATGCCAGTTCGGTGACAGTCGCCGGATCGTTGGCAATCACCACCCCGGCCACCACATCAGAGTGACCATTAAGGTATTTAGTACAGGAGTGCAACACCAGATCGGCGCCCAGCGCCAGCGGGTTTTGCAGCGCCGGACTCAGGAAGGTGTTATCGACCACGCTGATCGCCCCGGCTTCGCGCGCCAGACCACAGATTTTCGCAATATCCACCACCCGCAGCAATGGATTACTTGGGCTTTCGACCAGCACCAGCTTCGGTTTTTCCGCCAGCGCCGCCCGCAGCGCCTGCTCATCGTTTTGATCGACGAACTGAACGCGATAGCAGCCGCGCTTCGCCAGGCTATCGAACAGACGGTAGCTGCCGCCGTAGCAGTCGTGCGGCGCCACCAGCAGATCGCCAGGCTTAAGGAACACCGTCGTCACCAGCAGGATCGCCGACATACCGGTATTGGTCAGCACCGCGCCAGCGCCGCCCTCCAGCTCCGCTAAAGCGCGCTGCACCACATCACGCGTCGGGTTGCCGCGGCGGGAATAGTCGTGAGCGCGAGGTTCATTAAAGTCGGTGAAGTTATAGGTACTGGAGAGGTGGATCGGCGGGACAACGCAACCGTACTGCTCGTCGTCATTTAAACCGCTACGCACTGCGATGGTGGCCTGTTTACGCGTCATGTTGGGAAGTTCCTGGGCTGAATCGGTGAAAAGTCAGGCTCCAGAGTAAACATTGTCACAATAGACGTCAATACATCTGGACATCTAAACTTCTTTGCGTATAGATTGAGCAAAGTGCAAATAGCCGTTAAAATTATATGCATTAGCGCACGTCGGCGGCGGCTTATCTCATGTCAGAAAGCCCGCGCATACGGTAAACTACGCGCGATTATAGCCCGGGCGGAATATTCTGGCCCTTCACTAATAAACAGAGGATTAAGGTATCTCATGGCTGAATGGAGCGGCGAATATATCAGCCCATACGCTGAGCACGGTAAGAAGAGTGAGCAAGTAAAGAAAATTACGGTTTCCATTCCTCTGAAGGTGTTAAAAATCCTCACCGATGAACGCACGCGTCGTCAGGTGAATAACCTGCGTCACGCGACCAACAGCGAACTGCTGTGCGAAGCGTTCCTGCATGCCTTTACCGGACAACCGTTGCCTAACGATGAAGACCTGCGTAAAGAGCGCAGCGATGAGATCCCGGAAGCGGCGAAAGCGATTATGCGTGAACTGGGTATCGACCCGGATACGTGGGAATACTGAGACGATAAAAAGGGCGGAAGCACGCTTCCGCCCTTTTTCTTTCCCGCCCAGGCAGGCGAGAGACACAAAAAAGCCGCCCTGAGGCGGCTTCTTCTGGCAACTTACTTGCTGCCCGGGATGCTGAAGCGCTTGTTGAAGCGGTCAACACGGCCACCGGTAGCAACATCACGCTGTTTGCCGGTGAAGAACGGGTGGCATTTGCCGCACACGTCGAGGTTCAGGTCGTGACCTACGGTGGAGCGGATTTTCATGACATTACCGCAAGAACAGGTAGCAGTAATTTCGTCGTAATTTGGGTGAATACCTTTTTTCATGGGAGAACCTCAGTTAAGGCCGCGTCGCTCTTCCAGCCCTAACGCCAGACACCACGCGATATTAGTAATTTCCCGTCGCCCTCTACGCTGTTGACAGCGTGAAGCACGCGGTAATGGTCAATCTTCAATGCGATATAAAGCGCATCAAAGGCGGCGAATCATACAGAATTTGACCAGCATATGCAAACTGATCCGCGCCGCCTTATCGTAATGTGTATACTATCCCGCCAGATTTCAAGTCAGGAAGATGACATGCCCGTCGCCCACGTTGCCCTACCCGTTCCGCTACCGCGCACTTTTGACTATCTGCTGCCTGAAGGCATGGCGGTCAAAGCGGGCTGTCGGGTGCGGGTGCCGTTCGGCAAACAGGAGCGGATCGGTATTGTCGCGGCGGTCAGCGAACGCAGCGAGCTGCAGCTGGACGAGCTAAAACCGGT
Source organism: Klebsiella sp. GG_Kp146 (assembly GCF_040061975.1). Classification (NCBI taxonomy): domain Bacteria; kingdom Pseudomonadati; phylum Pseudomonadota; class Gammaproteobacteria; order Enterobacterales; family Enterobacteriaceae; genus Klebsiella; species Klebsiella sp. GG_Kp146. Next base: position 75,570 of record NZ_JBEAHA010000043.1, on the reverse strand, counting down.
CGCGGAAGCGCTGGACGACGAACCGGTCTTCTCCGGTACCATCTGGCGGCTGCTGATGTGGGCGGCTGAGTATTACCATCATCCGATTGGCGATGTGCTGTTCCATGCGCTGCCCATTCTGCTGCGCCAGGGCAAACCCGCCAGCGCGACTCCGCTGTGGTACTGGTTCGCCACCGAGCAGGGGCAGGCCGTCGACCTTAACGGTCTGAAACGCTCGCCGAAGCAGCAGCAGGCGCTGGCGGCGCTGCGCCAGGGAAAAATCTGGCGTCATCAGGTTGGCGAACTGGAATTTAATGAAGCGGCGCTGCAGGCGCTGCGCGGCAAAGGGCTGGCGGAGCTGGCCTGCGAAGCGCCCGCCCTCACCGACTGGCGCAGCGCGTATTCGGTTGCCGGCGAACGCCTGCGTCTTAATACCGAGCAAGCCACCGCCGTCGGGGCGATCCACAGCGCCGCCGATCGCTTCTCCGCCTGGCTGCTGGCGGGTATTACCGGCTCAGGGAAAACGGAAGTCTATTTGAGCGTGCTGGAGAACGTGCTGGCGCAGGGGCGCCAGGCGCTGGTGATGGTGCCGGAGATCGGTCTGACGCCGCAGACCATCGCCCGCTTCCGCCAGCGCTTTAACGCGCCGGTGGAAGTGCTGCACTCCGGACTCAATGACAGCGAACGTCTTTCGGCCTGGCTGAAGGCGAAAAACGGCGAAGCGGCCATTGTGATCGGCACCCGCTCCTCGCTGTTTACCCCGTTTAAAGACCTCGGCGTCATCGTTATCGACGAAGAGCATGACAGCTCCTACAAGCAGCAGGAGGGCTGGCGCTACCATGCCCGCGACCTGGCGGTATGGCGCGCCCACAGCGAACAGATCCCGATTATTCTCGGCTCGGCGACGCCGGCGCTGGAGACCCTGCATAACGTCCGCCAGGGCAAATACCGCCAGTTAACCTTAAGCAAACGCGCGGGCAATGCGCGCCCTGCCCAGCAGCACGTGCTCGATCTCAAAGGGCAACCGCTGCAGGCGGGTCTGTCTCCCGCGCTGATTAACCGTATGCGCCAGCATCTGCAGGCGGATAACCAGGTGATCCTGTTTCTTAACCGCCGCGGCTTTGCGCCAGCGCTGCTGTGCCACGACTGCGGCTGGATAGCGGAATGTCCGCGCTGCGACAGCTACTACACGTTGCACCAGGCGCAGCACCATCTGCGCTGCCACCATTGCGACAGTCAGCGCCCTATCCCGCGCCAATGTCCCTCCTGCGGCTCCACGCACCTGGTGCCGGTGGGTATCGGCACCGAACAGCTGGAGCAGGCCCTGGCGCCGCTGTTCCCTGACGTGCCTATCTCGCGTATCGACCGCGATACCACCAGCCGCAAAGGGGCGCTGGAGGAGCATCTCGCCGCCGTCCATCGCGGCGGGGCGCGTATTTTAATTGGCACCCAGATGCTGGCCAAAGGCCACCACTTCCCGGACGTCACCCTCGTCTCCCTGCTGGACGTCGACGGGGCGCTGTTTTCCGCGGATTTCCGCTCCGCCGAGCGTTTCGCTCAGCTCTATACCCAGGTCTCCGGGCGAGCGGGACGGGCAGGAAAACAGGGCGAAGTGATCCTGCAAACCCACCATCCTGAACACCCTCTGCTGCAGACCCTGCTGTATAAAGGCTACGACGCCTTCGCCGAACAGGCGCTGGCAGAGCGGCAGACAATGCAGCTACCGCCGTGGACCAGCCATGTGCTGATTCGTGCGGAAGACCATAACAACCAGCAGGCGCCGCTGTTTTTACAACAGCTGCGCAATCTGCTGCAGGCCAGTCCGCTGGCCGACGACAAGCTATGGGTGCTCGGTCCGGTTCCGGCGCTGGCGCCGAAGCGCGGCGGCCGCTGGCGGTGGCAGATATTGCTGCAGCATCCTTCGCGGGTACGCCTGCAGCATATCGTCAGCGGTACGCTGGCGCTGATCAATACGCTGCCGGAGGCGAAAAAAGTGAAGTGGGTGCTGGATGTCGATCCTATTGAAGGGTAAGCCTTCTCTTGCGAGCCGGATCGAAAAATTTAACAAGCATCACGTTTTTCATGAAAATTCTGTAACTCACTGCCGCGACTATCTGATAAAAATGATGCAGCAGTTAGCGCGCAAGGGAAATGCCAGCGCCATTCAGCGAGGAGAAACCAGGTGAAGCCCAAAAAACAAGTGGTTGCCGCCACCATGAAAGACGTCGCCTTAAAGGCAAACGTTTCCACGGCAACCGTGTCCCGAGCGTTGATGAACCCTGATAAGGTGTCGCAAGCCACCCGTAACCGGGTCGAGCAGGCGGCGCTGGAAGTCGGCTATTTACCGCAGTCGCTCGGACGCAATATGAAGCGCAACGAATCGCGGACGATCCTCGTGATCGTCCCGGATATCTGCGATCCCTTTTTTAGCGAAGTGATCCGCGGTATTGAAGTCACTGCCGCCGAGCACGGATATCTGGTGTTAATCGGCGATTGCGCCCACCAGAATCAGAAAGAAAAAACCTTTATCGACCTTATCATCACCAAGCAGATTGACGGCATGGTGCTGCTCAGCTCGCGCCTGCCGTTTGACGCCAGCGTGGAAGAGCAGCGTAATTTGCCGCCGATGGTCATGTCGAACGAGTTCGCGCCGGAGCTGGAGCTGCCCACCGTCCACATCGATAACCTGACGGCGGCTTTTAACGCGGTAAACTATCTTCACGAGCTGGGACACCAGCGTATCGGCTGCATCGCCGGCCCGGAAGATATGCCGCTGTGCCATTATCGCCTGCAGGGTTACGTGCAGGCGCTGCGCCGCAGCGGTATCACCGTTGATCCGCACTATATTGCTCGCGGCAACTTTACCTTCGAAGCTGGCGCCAATGCGCTGGAGCAGCTGCTGTCGCAGCCGGTACCGCCCACCGCGGTCTTTTGCCATAGCGATGTGATGGCGCTGGGCGCCTTATCGCTGGCGAAACGCCGCGGTCTGAAAGTGCCGGACGACCTGTCGATTGTCGGCTTCGATAACATCGCGTTGTCTGAATTTTGCGATCCGCCATTGACCACCGTGTCACAGCCGCGTTTTGATATCGGCCGTGAAGGAATGCTGCTATTACTTGAGCAAATGCAGGGTCATAACGTGAACAGCGGCTCGCGCCTGCTCGATTGCGAACTGATTGTTCGCGGCAGTACGCAAAAAATCAGACGATAACCATCAGGCTTTCGGGCCTGCTCTTCTGGTCAAAGGCCCGCCGCTTAAGTAACATGGCGGGCTGACGAACGAATATAAGACAGCGAAACGATAGTGGCACAACGAGATTATGTACGCCGCAGCCAACCGGCTTCTTCGCGGCGCAAAAAGAGCACTACCCGAAGCTCAAGGAATAAGCAAAGCAGCCTCCCGGCAATTTCACCGGCTATGGTGGCGATCGCGGCGGCTGTGCTGGTGGCCTTTATCGGTGGACTCTATTTCATTACGCACCATAAGAAAGAAGAAGCGGAAGCGATGCAAAATCGCCAGGCCGCCGGCAACGGCTTGCCGCCGAAACCGGAAGAGCGCTGGCGCTATATTAAAGAGCTGGAAAGCCGCCAGCCGGGCGTTCGCGCGCCGACTGAACCGACCGCCGGCGGCGAAGTGATGAAACCGGAGCAACTGACCGACGAACAGCGTCAGCTGCTGGCCCAGATGCAGGCCGATATGCGTCAACAGCCGACTCAGCTGACCGAAGTGCCGTGGAACGAACAAACGCCGGCCCAGCGCCAGCAGACGCTGCAGCGTCAGCGTTTAGCGCAGCAACAGCAACAGCAGCAGGCGCAACAGCAACAGTGGGCGCAAACTCAGCAGCAGACCGTGCAGCAGACCGTGCAGCAGCCGCCGCGCGTTCAGCAGCCGAAGCCGGTCCAGCAGCAACAGCCGAAGCAGACCGCGTCAAACCAGCAGCCGTACCAGGATCTGCTGCAGACGCCGGCGCACACTACGACTACGCAGCCGCGCGCGCAGGCCGCCGCGCCGGTGACTCGAGTGGAGGAAGCGCCGAAAACGACCGCCGAGAAAAAAGACGATCGTAGCTGGATGATCCAGTGCGGCTCCTTTAAAGGCGCCGAGCAGGCCGAAACCGTCCGCGCTCAGCTGGCTTTCGAAGGGTTTGCCTCGCACATCACCACCAACAACGGCTGGAACCGCGTGGTCATTGGCCCGCTGAAAGGCAAAGAAAGCGCCAACGAGATGATCACCCGCCTGAAGATGGCTGGACACGCGAACTGCATTCGTCTCGCCGCCAGGGGTTGAAACCCTCAAAATCCCCCCCATCTATAATTGCATTCGGCCCCGCGGACAGCGCGGGGCCCCTGTTCCGCTTTTGCAACCAAGGGGTCTGCTCGTGACTACAATTGTAAGTGTTCGCCGTAACGGCCATGTTGTTATTGCCGGTGATGGCCAGGCCACGCTGGGCAACACCGTAATGAAGGGCAACGTGAAAAAAGTGCGTCGTCTGTACAACGACAAAGTGATTGCCGGTTTCGCTGGCGGCACCGCCGATGCCTTCACGCTGTTCGAACTGTTTGAACGCAAACTGGAAATGCACCAGGGCCATCTGGTGAAGGCCGCCGTTGAGCTGGCTAAAGACTGGCGAACCGATCGGATGTTGCGCAAGCTGGAAGCGCTGCTGGCCGTCGCGGACGAAAACGCGTCGCTTATCATCACCGGTAACGGTGACGTGGTACAGCCGGAAAACGATTTGATTGCTATCGGCTCCGGCGGTCCTTACGCCCAGGCCGCGGCCCGCGCGCTGCTGGAAAACACCGATATGGGCGCGCGCGATATCGCCGAGAAAGCGTTGGATATTGCAGGTGATATCTGCATCTATACCAACCATTTCCACACCATCGAAGAATTACCTTCTAAAGCGTAAGGATCTCCCATGTCTGAAATGACCCCACGCGAAATTGTCAGCGAACTGGACAAACACATTATCGGCCAGGACGCCGCCAAGCGTTCTGTTGCTATCGCCCTGCGTAACCGCTGGCGCCGGATGCAGCTTAACGAAGAGCTGCGTCATGAAGTCACGCCGAAAAACATTCTGATGATCGGCCCAACCGGCGTCGGTAAAACCGAAATCGCTCGTCGTCTGGCGAAACTGGCCAACGCGCCGTTTATTAAAGTTGAAGCGACGAAGTTCACCGAAGTGGGCTATGTCGGTAAAGAAGTGGACTCTATCATCCGCGATCTGACCGATGCGGCGATCAAAATGGTTCGTATGCAGTCCATTGATAAGAACCGTTACCGCGCGGAAGAGCTGGCGGAAGAGCGCGTGCTTGACGTGCTGATACCGCCGGCGAAGAACAACTGGGGCCAGACTGAGCCGTCGCAGGAACCGTCTGCGGCGCGCCAGGCGTTCCGTAAGAAACTGCGTGAAGGCCAGCTGGACGATAAAGAGATTGAAATCGATCTCGCTGCGGCGCCGATGGGCGTTGAAATCATGTCCCCTCCGGGCATGGAAGAGATGACCAGCCAGCTGCAGTCCATGTTCCAGAACCTCGGCGGCCAGAAGCAGAAACCGCGTAAGCTGAAAATCAAAGACGCGATGAAGCTGCTGATTGAAGAAGAAGCGGCCAAACTGGTCAATCCGGAAGAGCTGAAGCAGGAAGCCATCGACGCTGTTGAGCAGCACGGTATCGTCTTTATCGACGAAATCGACAAAATCTGTAAGCGCGGCGGCAACACCTCCGGCCCGGACGTCTCCCGTGAAGGCGTACAGCGCGACCTGCTGCCGCTGGTGGAAGGCTGCACCGTCTCCACCAAGCACGGGATGGTCAAGACCGACCACATCCTGTTTATCGCCTCCGGCGCGTTCCAGGTGGCCAGCCCGTCCGATCTGATCCCGGAACTGCAGGGGCGTCTGCCGATCCGCGTTGAGCTGAAGGCGCTGACCACCCATGACTTCGAGCGCATCCTGACCGAACCGAACGCCTCCATCACCGTGCAGTACAAGGCGCTGATGGCGACCGAAGGGGTGAATATCGAATTCACCGAAGACGGTATCAAGCGTATCGCTCAGGCCGCATGGCAGGTAAACGAAACCACCGAGAACATCGGCGCGCGCCGTCTACACACCGTGCTGGAGCGCCTGGTGGAAGATATCTCCTATGATGCCAGCGAGATGAACGGCCAGACCGTCACTATCGATGCCGAATATGTGAGTAAGCACCTGGATGTTCTGGTGGCAGATGAAGATCTGAGCCGTTTTATCCTATAATCCGGTGCAATGCATTTTCATCACTGTTGATGGGGGCTATCGCCCCCATTTTTATTGGCTAAAATAACTATGACTGATATCAGCCGTTCTCAGGCGTGGCTGGAAAGCCTGCGTCCTAAAACGTTACCGCTGGCGTTTGCCGCGATTATTGTTGGCACCGTCCTTGCCTGGGAGCAGGGGCATTTTGATCCCTGGGTCGCCCTGCTGGCGCTGATCACCGCCGGCTTGCTGCAAATTCTTTCCAACCTCGCCAATGACTACGGCGACGCGGTCAAGGGGAGCGATAAACCGGACCGCATCGGGCCGCTGCGCGGGATGCAGAAAGGGGTGATTACCCCCCAGCAGATGAAGCGCGCCTTGATTGTCACCGTCGCGCTGATCTGTCTGTTTGGTCTGGCGCTACTGTGCGTCGCCTGGCAGAGCGTCGGCGATTTCATCGGTTTCCTCGCGCTGGGTGGCCTGTCGATCGTGGCCGCCATCACCTACACAGTGGGCACCCGCCCGTATGGTTATATTGGCCTCGGTGATATTTCGGTACTCGTTTTCTTCGGCTGGCTGAGCGTCCTCGGCAGCTGGTATCTGCAAGCCCACAATGTGGAAGCGGCCATTTTTCTGCCGGCAACGGCCTGCGGTCTGCTGGCGACCGCCGTACTGAACATCAATAACCTGCGTGATATCGACAGCGACCGGCAGAACGGGAAGAACACCCTCGCCGTGCGCCTGGGGCCGGTCAATGCCCGCCGCTATCATGCCTGCCTGCTGCTCGGCGCCCTGCTGTGTCTGGCGCTGTTTAACCTGCTGGCGCTGCATTCTGCGTGGGGCTGGCTGTTTATTCTCGCCACGCCGCTGCTGGTCAAACAGGCGCGTTACGTCCTGCGCGAATCCGATCCGCTGGCGATGCGGCCGATGCTCGAAAAGACGGTCAAAGGGGCTTTACTGACCAACCTGCTGTTTGTTATCGGGATTATTGCCAGTAAGCTGGCGGCTTAACTGACAAATATCAATTAACAATTGATGATTTTGCCAACAATGCGATTCGCGGGATATACTAAAAACTCTCGCAGCAACTGAACGTTAAGCCTATGAAATACGATACTTCCGAGCTTTGTGACATCTACCAGGAAGATGTCAACGTCGTGGAACCGCTGTTCTCTAACTTTGGAGGACGGTCGTCGTTTGGTGGACAGATCATTACGGTAAAATGTTTCGAGGATAACGGGTTGCTCTACGATCTGCTCGAGCAGAATGGCCGTGGTCATATTCTCCTGATCGACGGCGGCGGCTCAGTACGACGCGCGTTAATTGACGCTGACCTGGCGCGTCTGGCCGTACAGAATGAATGGGAAGGGTTGGTGGTCTATGGCGCGGTGCGCCAGGTTGACGACCTTGAGGAACTGGATATCGGCATCCAGGCGCTGGCGGCCATTCCGGTCGGCGCGGCTGGCGAAGGCATCGGCGAAAGCGACGTGCGCGTCAATTTCGGCGGCGTAACCTTCTTCAGCGGCGACCATCTGTATGCCGATAACACCGGGATGATTCTGTCGGAAGACCCGCTGGATATCGAATAAATCTTGCGCCATAAAAAAGGCCTTCTCCATGAGAAGGCCTTTTGTTTATCCGGCGCGTAACTTAGTACAGTTTCTTCGCGCAATCCAGCCAGTCGTTCTTGAACGGACGCTTCATGTTCTCGATGGCATCGATGATGTCGTGGTGCACCAGCTTCTCGTTCTGGATGCCGACACAACGGCCGCCATGGCCCTGCAGCAGCAGCTCAATCGCATAGGCGCCCATGCGGGAAGCCAGGATACGGTCGTAAGGAACCGGGGAACCGCCGCGCTGAATGTGGCCGAGGACGGTAGCACGGGTTTCACGGCCGGTCTCTTTCTCGATGTAGCTTGCCAGCTCGTCAACGTCGCACATGTGCTCGGTGATCGCCACGATAGCGTGTTTCTTCCCTTTCGCGATGCCGGCTTTGATTTCCGCTACCAGATCGTCACGGGTATATTCCACTTCCGGCACCATGATGAACTCACAGCCGCCGGCAATCGCCGCCGCCAGAGTCAAGTCGCCACAGTAACGGCCCATCACTTCCACCACGGAGATACGCTGGTGCGATGAGGAGGTGTCGCGCAGACGGTCAATCGCTTCCACCACGGTGCTCAGAGCGGTGAAGAAGCCGATGGTGTAGTCAGTGCCTTTGATATCGTTGTCGATAGTGCCCGGCAGGCCGATGCACGGGAAGCCCATCTCGGTCAGGCGCATCGCCCCCATATAGGACCCGTCACCACCGATAACCACCAGCGCGTCCAGGCCACGCTTCTTCATGTTTTCGATAGCCACTGCGCGGATGTGTTCTTCGCGGAATTCCGGGAAGCGAGCGGAGCCCAGGAAGGTGCCGCCGCGGTTGATCATGTCGGAAACGCTGTAACGGTCGAGCTGAACCATACGGTCTTCGTACAAGCCGAGGTAACCGTCATAGATTCCAAAAACTTCCAGACCTTCCGTTAATGCCGCGCGCACAACGCCACGAATTGCTGCGTTCATGCCCGGCGCATCACCGCCACTTGTCAACACACCGATTTTCTTAATCATGACTACCTCTGAACTTAGGAAGCAAAAAATAATTCTGTTGCCTGAAGCGCTCCCTCACCAGGAGTGCACGACGCTAATGACAATAGTATATCAAACGCCTCAAGCTGAATTGATTCAGGTCAGACCAAACGGCGGTAATTTATACAAAAAATGCCGAGCTGACCCACATTTTTACATCGAGTTTACAGACTATAACCTAACGCTCAAAAAAGCCCTGCTGCGCCGCCGGCACCACAGAACTGGGATCCTGATGGATAATGACATCGGAACCCGGGAAACGGCGCAGAATCGCCTGCTCCACCTGGTCTGCAATCACGTGGGCTTGCACCAGCGGGAGGTTATCTTCCATTTCCAAATGAATCTGAATAAAGCGGGTCGGCCCTGACTGCCGCGTTCGTAGATCGTGCGCCCCGCGGATGCCGGGCCATGCGGTCACGATGGTGATAATGTCCTGACGCTCCTCGTCAGGCAAAGCGCGGTCGAGTAACGACTGAACCGCCTCATAGCCCATCCGCAGCGCGCTATATAAAATATAGATGCCAATTCCTAAGGCAAACAACGCATCGGCGCGATGCCAGCCGTACCAGGAGAGGCCCAGCGCCACCAGAATGGCGCCGTTCATCATAACATCAGACTGATAATGAAGCATATCCGCCCGCACCGCCTGGCTTTGGGTTTTTCGCACCACCCAGCGCTGGAAGGTCACCAGCGCTAGCGTGCTGAACAGGGCAATCAACGTGACGACAACCCCGACGCCGGCGGCCTGTAGCGGCTCCGGACGCACCAGGTGCTGAATACCGGTAAGAAACAGAAACAGCGCCGAGCCGGAGATAAACATGCTTTGCGCCAGCGCCGCCAGCGACTCTGCTTTGCCGTGGCCAAAGGTATGTTCTTCATCAGCAGGCTGCAGCGAATAGCGCACCACCAGCAGGTTGGTCAGCGAGGCGGCAATATCCACCAGCGAATCCACCAGCGCGGCCAGAATACTGACTGAACCGGTATACCACCACGCAAAAATTTTGATCAAAAGTAACGCGGAGGCCATCGCCGTCGCAGCGATAGCGGCGCGGCTGACCAACCGGCCATAAGATTGATTCATATAGGCTCCTTCTCCTGCACTGCGCTTAGTATAACCTGAACTGGTGACGCTCAAGGGACAGGCGAAGAAGTTGATTTGCCGAAAAAAGGGCAAAAAAAACCCCCACATCATGTGGGGGAAGACAGGGATGGTGTCTATGGCAAGGAAAACAGGGTTTGTTACTGGGGTTGCAGGGTGTTGCTACTACTCGAAAGCATCATCGCTGAGCCTTTCTGCGTCCTTGCAACCTCACGCAACTGATCCATACGTTGCTGGTGCTTAGCATTTAAAACCGCTTGCTGCTCTGGCGTAAGCAGGTGGTACATCTGGTTGCGGACCTTAGCCATCTCGACCTGGCGAGCAACCTGTTCCTGCGCCATCTTTTCTGCCTGAGCGCGCACAGCGTTTTCATCAAAATTTTCTGCGGTGACAAGGCGATGCATTGTCTCCATTTCGCTAACATTAACGGGGAGCCTGTCGTGGCGTGCCCGTTGCATAAGATCCCGTAACTGCTGACGTTGCTGCTCGGTTAAACTTATGCCGTCAAACATATGGCTCTGGCTACCGCGCTGTCCCCCTTCGTCTCCGGGGAGCCAGTTAACGCTGGTAACGACTTCAGCGGCCTGGCTATATGCACTTAGCGCCAGCGTTGAGGCCATGACGGCAGCGATAACATTGCGCATCACATACTCCCAAAACGTTTGTGTCGCGATTCAACGAGAGACAGTCTACGATTCAGGCTGCAAACATGCGTCAGGGGGTGTAAAACAACGTAAAGTCATGGATTAGCGGGCCTTGATGACGTAATTTCTGCCTCGGAGGTATTTAAACAATGAATAAAATCCTGTTAGTTGATGATGACCGGGAGCTCACCTCCCTGTTAAAAGAGCTGCTCGATATGGAAGGTTTTAACGTGCTGGTGGCCCATGATGGGGAACAGGCGCTGGCCCTTCTGGACGACAGCATTGATTTATTGCTGCTCGACGTAATGATGCCGAAGAAAAACGGTATCGATACGCTTAAAGAGCTGCGTCAGACACACCAGACTCCGGTTATCATGCTAACAGCGCGCGGGAGCGAGCTGGATCGCGTTCTCGGCCTCGAGCTGGGCGCAGATGACTATTTGCCTAAGCCGTTCAACGATCGCGAACTGGTGGCGCGTATACGCGCGATTCTGCGCCGTTCCCACTGGAGCGAACAGCAGCAGACGACCGAAGCCGGCTCGCCGACCCTGGAAGTGGATGCCTTAAGCCTCAATCCGGGCCGTCAGGAAGCCAATTTCGATGGCCAGACGCTGGAGCTCACGGGCACCGAGTTCACCCTGCTCTATCTGTTAGCGCAGCATCTCGGCCAGGTGGTGTCACGCGAACATTTAAGCCAGGAAGTGTTAGGCAAGCGCCTGACGCCGTTCGACCGCGCCATCGATATGCATATTTCCAACCTGCGGCGTAAGCTGCCGGAGCGCAAAGATGGCCATCCGTGGTTTAAAACGCTGCGTGGCCGCGGGTATCTGATGGTTTCCGCTTCATGATTGGAAGTTTGACTGCACGCATCTTCGCCATCTTCTGGCTCACGCTGGCGCTGGTGTTGATGCTGGTGCTGATGCTGCCCAAACTGGACTCCCGGCAGATGACCGAGCTGCTGGAAAGCGAGCAGCGTCAAGGCATCATGATCGAACAGCACGTCGAGGCCGAGCTGGCCAACGATCCGCCAAACGACCTGATGTGGTGGCGTCGTCTGTTTCGCGCCATCGATAAATGGGCGCCTCCGGGTCAGCGCCTGCTGCTGGTCACCAGCGAAGGCCGCGTGATCGGCGCAGAACGCAACGAGATGCAGATCATTCGCAACTTTATCGGCCAGGCCGATAACGCCGATCATCCGCAGAAAAAACGCTATGGCCGCCTGGAAATGGTGGGCCCGTTCTCCGTCAGGGATGGGGAGGATAACTATCAGCTGTATCTGATCCGTCCCGCCAGCACCTCACAATCCGACTTTATCAACCTGCTGTTTGACCGGCCGCTGCTGCTGCTGATCGTCACAATGCTGGTTAGCGCCCCGCTGCTGCTGTGGCTGGCGTGGAGCCTGGCGAAACCGGCGCGTAAGCTGAAAAATGCCGCTGACGAGGTCGCCCAGGGCAACCTGCGGCAGCATCCGGAGCTGGAGGCCGGACCGCAGGAGTTTTTAGCCGCTGGCGCCAGCTTTAACCAGATGGTGACGGCCCTGGAGCGGATGATGACCAGCCAGCAACGGCTGCTGTCCGATATCTCGCACGAGCTGCGCACGCCGCTCACGCGCCTGCAGCTGGGCACCGCCCTGCTGCGCCGCCGCAGCGGTGAGAGCAAAGAGCTGGAGCGTATCGAAACTGAAGCGCACCGACTGGACAGCATGATCAACGACCTGCTGGTGATGTCGCGCAATCAGGCGAAAAACGCCCTGGTGAGCGAGACGGTCAAAGCCAATCAGCTGTGGGGCGAAGTGCTGGACAACGCGGCGTTTGAAGCCGAGCAGATGGGTAAATCGTTCACCGTTGAGTATCCGCCGGGTCCGTGGCCGCTGTACGGTAACCCCAATGCGCTGGAAAGCGCGCTGGAGAATATCGTCCGCAACGCCCTGCGCTACTCGCACACCAAGATTTCCGTCAGCTTCTCAGTGGATAAAGACGGGATTACGGTTAACGTCGATGACGACGGCCCGGGAGTCAGCCCGGAGGATCGCGAGCAGATTTTCCGGCCATTCTACCGGACCGACGAGGCGCGCGACCGCGAGTCCGGCGGCACCGGCCTGGGGCTGGCGATTGTCGAAACCGCTATTCAGCAGCACCGTGGCTGGGTGAAGGCCGACGACAGCCCGCTGGGCGGTCTGCGCTTAACCCTCTGGCTGCCGCTGTATAAGCGGACCTGACGCTGACCCGGCCTGCGCTGCGCCGGGTTACCGCCAGGAACGGTCAGGTCGCCCGGGTAAGGCGCTTGCGCCGCTACCCGGGAGACGCTGCGGAAAGCGCCAATATGGGGGAATTATTTCCCCCACAATCGCCGTGAATTATCCTCGATCTTGCCGCTTAAACGGCGCTTCTGCATGGTTCGACTCCAGCTTACCGACAGGCCCGCGGCCGACAATAAGCGGTGGTACTGATCGTCATCAAACGGCATCTGCCAGGCAATCGCCCCGGCCTCATGGACGCTGACATCGCTCAGGCGAGAGACCAGTTCGAGCGGCGCATCGCTGGAGACTTGCCCCCCGGCGATCACCCGGTACAACCAGCCGGTCTTCCCGCTGTTTTGCATCAGCTGCGCCATATCACCGATCGCAAAATGAAAGTTGAGCTTGAAGCACGGAGAGCGCGGCTGGGTGACCTGGATCAGCGCCTCGCCCCAGCGAAAGATATCGCCAATGTAGACGTTTTGTTCGGTGAGGCCGGTAGTGGAGAGGTTTTCGCCGAACGCCGGGGCGCAGAACCGATCGGCCTGCTGGGGGAATTCACGGATCCAGTCGGCATAGTGTTCGCGCGGATAGTGACACAGCGCGCGGTCCGGCCCGCCGTGTATTTTCTTCTCCGCCTGCTCATCCCCTTCGAGACCGAGATCGCCGAGCTGCAACTCGCCGTCAACCTGGATTTTGCCGATCGCGCTGGGACGACTGCCCGTGTAGTCCCTGATTTTGCCGACAAAGACATTCACCGGATAATGCATGTCTGCTCTCCTTGCTACCGATATAAAAAAAGCGAGCCATCAGACTCGCTTCTCTCTTAGCACATTGCAACCTTATTTTTTGGCGGCAAAACGCGCTGCAGCTTCGTCCCAGTTCACCACGTCCCAGAAGGCTTTGATGTAGTCCGGGCGACGGTTCTGGAATTTCAGGTAGTAAGCGTGTTCCCACACGTCCAGACCCAGGATCGGGAAGCCGGAAGCGCCGGAAATGGCTTCGCCCATCAGCGGGGAATCCTGGTTTGCGGTGGAGACAACGGCCAGTTTGTCACCTTTCAGGACCAGCCACGCCCAGCCGGAACCGAAACGGGTCGCAGCGGCTTTTTCGAATTCCGCTTTGAAGTTGTCCACAGAGCCGAAATCGCGCTCGATAGCCGCTTTCAGGTCGCCCTGCAGGGTGGTACCGGTTTTCAGGCCTTTCCAGAACAGGCTGTGGTTCGCGTGGCCGCCGGCGTTGTTACGCAGTACGGTTTTTTTGTCAGCCGGCAGCTGATCCAGCTTGGTGATCAGCTCTTCAGCGGACAGGTTAGCGAACTCCGGCAGGCTTTCCAGCGCGGCGTTGGCATTGTTCACGTAGGTCTGGTGGTGTTTGGTGTGATGGATCTCCATCGTCTGCTTGTCGAAGTGCGGTTCCAGAGCATCGTAAGCGTACGGCAGGGATGGCAGGGTATAGCTCATAATCATCTCCATTATTGTCGAGCGGCTCAAGTGTTAACGCCGCGTAAGCAGTTTGTCCATTATAGTTAATTAAATGGTATTGAAAATGCTTATCAATGCCGTATTTTTCATATGGATATAACCAGAAGAAATACCCGTCGTTTTGTGATGTAGAACAACTAATTAAGCCCATGGTTGCCAGAGTTCGCCATCCTGTGGCAACGTCCTGAAGGCGGCCAAAGCGGCTAATTTTTACACTCATCGCATCGGAAGCCGCCGTCTCCGATAAAAAAAGATGAGGATAAAATCAATGAACCACGCGATTACGATGGGTATTTTTTGGCATTTGATAGGGGCCGCCAGTGCCGCCTGTTTCTATGCCCCGTTCAAGAAAGTAAAACACTGGTCGTGGGAAACCATGTGGTCGGTCGGGGGGATCGTCTCCTGGCTGATCCTGCCCTGGGCCATCAGCGCCACCCTGTTACCCGATTTCTGGGCCTACTACCGCTCCTTTAACGCCTCCACGCTGCTGCCGGTCTTTCTGTTCGGCGCCATGTGGGGCATCGGTAATATCAACTATGGCCTGACCATGCGCTATCTCGGCATGTCGATGGGGATTGGCATCGCCATTGGCATCACGCTGATTGTCGGTACGCTGATGACGCCGATTATTAACGGTCAGTTTTCGGTGCTGATGCACACCCAGGGCGGTCAAATGACGCTGCTCGGCGTGCTGGTGGCGGTGGTTGGCGTTGGCATCGTCACCCGCGCGGGCCAGCTGAAAGAGCGCAAAATGGGCATCAAAGCCGAAGAGTTCAATCTGAAGAAAGGGCTTCTGCTGGCGGTGATGTGCGGTATCTTCTCGGCAGGGATGTCGTTCGCGATGAACGCCGCCAAACCGATGCATGATGCCGCCGCGGCGCTCGGCGTCGACCCGTTATATGCGGCGCTGCCAAGCTACGTGGTGATTATGGGCGGCGGGGCGCTGGTCAACCTTGGCTTCTGCTTTATTCGTCTGGCGAAAGTGAAGACTCTGTCAGTCAAAGCCGATTTCTCACTGGCCAAACCGCTCATCATCAGCAACCTACTGCTTTCCGCCCTCGGCGGCCTGATGTGGTATCTCCAGTTCTTCTTCTATGCCTGGGGCCACGCCAGCATTCCGGCGCAGTATGACTATATGAGCTGGATGCTGCACATGAGTTTCTACGTACTGTGCGGCGGTCTGGTGGGTCTGGTGCTGAAAGAGTGGAACAACGCCGGTCGTCGTCCGGTGAGCGTCCTGAGCCTCGGCTGCGTGGTGATCATCATCGCCGCCAACATCGTCGGTCTGGGAATGGCCAGTTAAGCACCGGATCATCTGCCTGACAAAGACGCTCTTCAGGCGGCGGCGCGACTGCGCTGCCGCCACTGCCCCGGCGACATGCCGATTTCCCGGCTGAACACCACCGAAAAGTAGTTACTGTCCTCAAAGCCGCACTGCATGGCGATATCGCCGATTAAGCGCTCGGTATGCTGCAACAGATACTGCGCATGGCAGATCCGTAGCTGGCGTAAATAGTGATTGATGGTCATGCCGGTTTGCTGGCGAAATTGCTGCCGTAGCGCCCGCTCGCTGCCGCCCTCCTGCTCGCAGAAACGCTCCAGGACAAAGGGTCGGCTCAGGCTGGCCGCCAGCGCGGCCAGCAGTTTGTCCAACAGCGCTTCGCGCTGCGTCGCCGCCAGATTATCCGTCGCGTAGCGATGGCGCTGGAGGGTCAGCGCCAGCTGAGCAAACAGCAGCTCGGCCATCGCATTCCCCTGCGCATCGTGCCGGGAACACTCATGCTCAAGCTGGCTAATTACCTGGCGCGCCTGCGCCATACCGGTGCTGCCCATACGCCAGTGGGGCTTCCACGGCGTGCCGAAGAGGCCAGGGATCGCCCCCGCCCAGTCGAAATTGAGCTGCAGCCGCTCCGGGCAATAGATGATGTTCTGCAGAACCAGATCGTTAACGGAAGCATAGGAGTGTTTATCTTCGGCGCGAATATAGAAGAGATCGCCGCGGGTAATGCGCCAGGGACGGTCGTTGAGAACGTGCAGCCCGTTGCCCCGCCACACCAGCACCAGCTCGCAGAACTCATGAGTGTGTTCAGCGAAGACGTTTTGCGGGTAGCGGTCGGCCACCGCCACCGCCTGCGTGGCGGAAGGGAAAAACTCCTCTTTACGTAGAATCAAACCGGCCACGGCTCACACTCCCAACGCGGATAACGGCGCATTATTCGCGTTTTTGGTCCGCAATACGTTGACTCCTCTCGCGTTACTGAAGAATAGCGTCGCGCCCCTGGCGGATATCGCGCGGCGACCAGGAAAACTCGCGGCGAAAAAGCGTCGAAAAGTGGTTACTGTCGCCGAATCCGCAGCGATAGGCGATATCAGTCACGCTTTCATCGCTGTGGCGCAGCAGGTGGCGGGCTTTCATCAGGCGCACCCGATTGAGATAGCGCTGCGGCGTCAGGCCGGTCTGCTGCTTCAGCTGGCGGTGTAGAGTACGCAGCGACAGCGAAAACTGCGCCGCCACCTCCTCCCAGCAGATCTCCTGCGCAAAATGGTCTTCCAGCCAGGCCAGCAGCTGATTCAGCCGCGCATCGTTGTTGGTGGCCTCTTCCGCAAGGCTGCTTTTCCGCAGCAGCACCAGCAGCTGCATAAACAGGATCTCACGGCTGGCGACGGCATGGGTATCCGTTTCGCTCCCCATGGCCTCCATCTGCGCCACGATATGCCGCACCTGCTGCAGGACCGTCTGGTTCACCCGCCAGTGCGATGGGTAGTTGCCCTCCTGCTCCTGGGGCAGCAGCTGGCTGACCCCGGCGAGAAAACGAAACGCATCCGGCGCGCGATAGAGCACGTTGGTCAGACACAGATTGTCCGTGTGCTCGTAAAGATGCCGGTCGTGATCGCGAATAAAGCAGACCGAGCCGCCGCCGATGGTATAAGGCTGGCCATTGAAGACGTGAATGCCCGTGCCCTGCTCCACGATGACAATTTCATGGAAATCATGGTGATGCTCCGGAAAGGCCGACTGAGGGAGGCGGGGTTCAATAGCCACCGTCGAGATCCCGGCCTTAAAGAAATCCGTACTGTGCAATATGGTCATGATGCCACCCTCGTAATGAGAAAAATTATCAGTCACCGGCTGATAGTAATGAAGGGTTGGCTATCCGGCCTTCAATTTTTGACCGCGAAATTCGTAAATCCTGCCGCTTTTTCAAGAATCAGCCGGAAAGATGCGGAACTGCGGACCCCATCACATCCTCCTTACCACCGCCCAAAACCGCAATTTGTGATTTTCCTCACGGTCACCTTTGCTTTCTTGCCAGCGGCCAGTTTCGGCTGTCCGTAGCGAGAAGGTGTTAGTCAGCGCCCTTTTTTAGACTGCGGACAATGATTTTAAGAAGGGTCGTTCCATGAGTATTCGTCATTGTGTCGCCGTCGATTTAGGCGCCTCCAGCGGGCGGGTCATGCTCGCCAGCTATCAGTCCGGGCCGCGCGCCCTGACGCTGCGTGAAATTCATCGCTTCACCAACAGCCTGCAGAAGGTGGATGGCTTCGACTGCTGGGATCTCGATAGCCTCGAAGGCGAGATCCGCCGCGGGCTGGAGAAAGTGTGTGAGCAGGGCATCCTGATCGACAGCATCGGCATCGATACCTGGGGCGTGGATTATGTCCTGCTGGATAAGCAGGGTCAGCGCGTCGGGCTGCCGGTCTCCTATCGTGACGATCGCACCCAGGGCCTGCTACGTCACGCTGAAGAACAGCTGGGCCGGGCGGAGATCTATCGCCGCAGCGGCATTCAGTTTCTGCCGTTTAACACCCTCTATCAGCTGCGCGCCCTGGTGGAGCAGCAGCCGGAGCTGGTCAGTCAGGCCGCCCATGCCGTGCTGATCCCCGACTATTTCAGCTTCCGCCTGACCGGCAATCTGAACTGGGAATATACCAACGCCACCACTACCCAATTGGTCAACATCCACAGCGATAGCTGGGATGAGACGCTGCTGAACTGGACCGGCGCGCCGCGCGAATGGTTCGGTGCGCCGACGCATCCCGGCAACGTTATCGGCCACTGGATTTGTCCGCAGGGCAATAACATCCCGGTGGTCGCCGTCGCCAGCCACGACACCGCCAGCGCGGTGATCGCCTCCCCGCTGGCCGACCGCCACGCCGCCTATCTCTCCTCCGGGACCTGGTCGCTGATGGGGTTTGAAAGCCTGACCCCGTACACCTGCGACGCGGCGCTGCAGGCCAATATCACCAACGAAGGCGGGGCCGAAGGCCGCTATCGGGTGCTGAAAAATATTATGGGCCTGTGGCTGCTGCAGCGGGTGCTGAAAGAGCAAAACGTCAGCGACCTGCAGGGGCTAATCGCCCGCACCGCCGCGCTGCCGGCGTGCCGCTTCATCATTGACTGCAATGACGACCGCTTTATCAACCCGGCCAGTATGAGCGCCGAGATCCAGGCCGCCTGCCGCGGATCCGGTCAGCCGGTTCCGGACAGCGACGCCGAACTGGCGCGCTGCATTTTCGACAGCCTGGCGCTGCTCTACGCCCGGGTGCTTAACGAGCTGGCGGCGCTGCGCGGCCAGCCCTTCAGCCAGCTGCATATCGTCGGCGGCGGCTGCCAGAACGAACTGCTCAACCAGCTGTGCGCCGACGCCTGCGGGATCGTCGTCGTGGCCGGCCCGACAGAGGCCTCCACCCTCGGCAATATCGGCATCCAGCTAATGACCCTCGACGAGCTGGCCAGCGTCGATGAGTTTCGTCAGGTGGTGCGCGGCAACGCGTCCCTCACCACCTTTACCCCCAATCCTGATAGTGAAATTGCCCGTTTCGTGGCGCAGTTTCAGCCACAACAGACCAAGGAGCTTTGCGCATGACCACTCAACTTGAACAAGCCTGGGAAATTGCTAAGCAGCGCTACGCCGCCGTCGGCGTGGATGTCGAGGAGGCCCTGCGCCAGCTGGACCGTCTGCCCGTATCCATGCACTGCTGGCAGGGTGACGACGTCGCCGGGTTCGAAAATCCGGCGGGAAGCCTGACCGGCGGCATCCAGGCCACCGGCAACTACCCGGGCAAAGCGCGCAATGCTCAGGAGCTACGCGCCGACCTTGAGCAGGCGCTGAGCCTGATCCCGGGGCCAAAGCGTCTCAACCTGCACGCTATTTATCTGGAATCCGACGCGCCGGTGGCGCGCAATGAGATTAAGCCGGAGCACTTTAAAAACTGGGTTGAGTGGGCGAAAGCCAACAAACTGGGGCTGGATTTCAACCCCTCCTGCTTCTCGCATCCGCTGAGCGCCGACGGCTTTACCCTATCGCATGCCAACGATGAGATCCGCCAGTTCTGGATCGACCATTGCAAAGCCAGCCGCCGCGTATCCGCTTATTTTGGCGAACAGCTGGGCACCCCGTCGGTGATGAATATCTGGGTGCCGGACGGCATGAAGGATATTACCGTTGACCGCTTCGCGCCGCGCCAGCGGCTGCTGAACGCGCTGGATGAAGTCATCAGCGAAAAATTCGACCCGGCGCATCACATTGACGCTGTGGAGAGCAAGCTGTTCGGTATCGGCGCCGAAAGCTACACCGTCGGCTCCAACGAGTTCTATATGGGCTACGCCACCAGCCGCCAGACGGCGCTGTGCCTGGATGCCGGCCACTTCCACCCGACGGAGGTCATCTCCGACAAGATCTCCGCCGCCATGCTCTACATCCCGCGTCTGCTACTGCACGTCAGCCGCCCGGTGCGCTGGGACAGCGACCACGTGGTGCTGCTGGATGATGAGACCCAGGCCATCGCCAGCGAAATCATTCGCCATAACCTGTTTGACCGCGTGCACATCGGCCTCGACTTCTTCGATGCCTCCATCAACCGCATCGCGGCCTGGGTGATTGGTACCCGCAATATGAAAAAAGCGCTGCTGCGCGCCCTGCTGGAACCGACCGATCAGCTGCGCCAGCTGGAGAACGACGGCGATTACACCGCCCGCCTGGCGCTGCTCGAAGAGCAAAAATCCCTGCCGTGGCAGGCCATCTGGGAGATGTACTGCCAGCGTCACGACACGCCGGCGGGCAGCCAGTGGCTGGACAACGTGCGGGCTTATGAGAATGCGGTTCTGAGCCAGCGCGGGTAATGCACGGGCTTCCCCGGGTCGCGGCTGACGCCTTACCCGGGCTACGAACCGGTAGCCCGGATAAGCCGTTTACGGCGCAATCCGGGGGCACGCACATATTTAGGGTGAGGGGGTCAACCCCTCACCGAATCAACAGGAAAGACAAGACTATGCAGAACATTATCGACGCCTGGTTCGTCCAGGGCATGATCAAAGCCACCTCCGACGCCTGGCTGAAGGGCTGGGACGAGCGCAACGGCGGCAACCTGACGCTGCGTCTGGATGAGGCGGATATCGAACCTTACGTGGCGGATTTCCACGCTAAACCGCGCTATATCGCCCTCAGCCAGCCGATGCCAACCCTGGCTAACCAGCCGTTTATCGTCACCGGCTCCGGCAAATTCTTCCGTAATGTCCAGCTCGACCCGGCCGCTAACCTTGGCGTGGTGAAAGTCGACAGCGACGGCGCGGGATACCATATCCTGTGGGGCCTGACGGAGGATGCGGTGCCGACCTCCGAGCTGCCGGCACACTTCCTGTCGCACAGCGAGCGCATCAAACTGACCGACGGCAAGGACCGGGTGATCATGCACTGTCATGCCACCAACCTGATCGCCCTGACCTACGTCCTGGAGAACCACAGCGATCTGTTCACCCGCAAGCTGTGGGAAGGCAGCACCGAATGTCTGGTGGTCTTCCCGGACGGCGTCGGCATTCTGCCATGGATGGTGCCAGGCACCGATGAAATCGGCCAGGCGACTGCGGAAACCATGCAAAAACACTCGCTGGTGCTGTGGCCGTTCCACGGCGTCTTCGGCAGCGGCCCAACCCTGGATGAGACCTTCGGTCTGATCGACACCGCCGAGAAGTCCGCCGAAGTGCTGGTGAAAGTCTTGTCCATGGGCGGTATGAAGCAGACCATCACTCGCGAAGAGCTTATCGCCCTTGGCAAACGCTTCAACGTGCAGCCGCTGCAGTCCGCGTTAGATCTTTATCCATAACAACATCGCGCCCCGCTCACCGAGACGGGGCGAAGCCTCACCTGCAAACCCTACAAAACTGACTCATGTGGAGTAAAAGCAATGAAAACAAAGACAAGCTTGATCCTCACCGTTGCCGCCCTGGCGTTGTCCGGTTCCGCCTTAGCAGAAGTCAAAATCGCCCTCGTGGCGAAATCGCTGGGAAATGGCTTCTTCGAAGCCGCCAACGTTGGCGCCCAACAGGCCGCCAAAGAGTTAGGTGATGTCAAAGTGATCTACACCGGCCCGACCACCACTACCGCCGAAGCGCAGATCGACGTGCTGAACGGGTTGATCGCCCAGGGGGTGGATGCGATCGCCATTTCCGCTAACGATCCGGACGCGGTGGTGCCGGTGCTGAAAAAAGCGATGCAGCGCGGCATCAAGGTGGTCTCGTGGGACTCCGGCGTGGCGCCGGCAGGCCGCCAAATCCATCTTAATCCCTCCAATAACGCCTTAATTGGCGAGACCAACGTCAAGCTCGCCGCCGATGCGCTGAAGGCGCTGAACGTGGAGAAGGGGGATGTGGCAGTGTTAAGCGCCACTCCGACCTCCACTAACCAGAATATCTGGATTGAGGAGATGAAAAAGGTGCTGCCGCAGTATCCGTCCGTACACCTTGTCACGGTCGCCTACGGTGACGATCTGTCGGATAAAAGCTACCGCGAAGCGGTGGGCCTGCTGAAATCATATCCGGACCTGAAAGTCATTGTTTCGCCTTCGTCGGTGGGGATCGTTGCCGCCGCGCAGGCGGTGAAGGACCAGGGCAAAATCGGCAAAGTGTATGTCACCGGGCTGGGGCTGCCGTCGGAAATGGCCGGCGCGATCAAGTCTGGCGCCAGCAAAAGTTTCGCCATCTGGAACCCGATTGACCTGGGCTACGCCGCCACCTATCTGGCCGACGATTTAGTCAAAGGCACCGCGACCAAAACCGAAGCCAGTATGGGCAAGCTGGGCAAAGTGAAGCTGGATGCCGAGGGGAACGGCGCGATGGCCGAGCCGTTTGTCTACGATGCGAGCAACATCGATAAGTTCTCGAAGATTTTCTAACCCTTGTTCCCTCACCCCGGCCCTCTGCGCGATGCGGCCAGCGGGCGCCGGACCGTTCCCTCTCCCTTTTGGGGAGAGAGTTAGGGTGAGGGGCGATTTTACGGAGAACTATCATGTCAGCATCAACGCCACTGCTGTCGCTGAAGGGGATCACCAAGATTTTTCCCGGTGTGCGTGCCCTTGAGAACGTACAGCTTGATCTCTGGCCCGGCAAAGTGACCGCCCTCATCGGCGAAAACGGCGCGGGGAAATCCACGCTGGTCAAAGTGATGACCGGTATTTATCAGCCCGAAGAGGGGGAGATCCTCTATAAAGCGATCCCCATTCATCTGCCGACGCCGGAATCGGCGCACAAGGTGGGGATCACCGCCATTCACCAGGAAACCGTGCTGTTTGACGAACTCTCGGTCAGCGAAAACATTTTCGTCGGTCAGTATCTGTATAAGGGGCTGTTCAAAACGCTCGACTGGCCCGCGATGCATCGCCGGGCTGGCGAGATCCTCGCCCGGCTTGAAGTTCTGATCGACCCGCGCGCCACGCTAAAAACGCTCAGCATCGCCCAACGGCACATGGTGGCGATTGCCCGGGCGCTGGCTTTCGACGCCCAGGTGGTGATCCTGGATGAGCCGACCGCCGCGCTCTCGCAACATGAAATTCTGGAGTTTTATCAGATCGTTGAGCGTCTGAAGCAGGACGGCAAAGCGATCCTGTTTATCTCGCATAAGTTTGATGAGATTTTCGAGCTGGCGGACTACTACACCATTCTGCGCGACGGCGTTTACGTCAGCTCCGGAGCGATAAACGACATCACCGAAGAGCGGATGGTGGCGATGATGGTGGGCCGCGCGATTACCCAAACCTACCCGAAAGTTGACTGTACCCCAGGGGAAACGGTGCTGGAGGTGCAAGACCTCTGTCACCCCACCGAGTTTGCCCATATCAGCTTCAGCCTGCGCAAGGGAGAAATTCTCGGCTTTTACGGCCTGGTGGGCGCCGGACGCACCGAGCTGATGCAGGCGCTCTCCGGCGTAACGCATCCCTCCTCCGGCGAGATCCGGCTGAACGGCAGCCCCATGCGCTTTCGCCAGCCCGCCGACGCCATCCGCGCCGGCATCGTCTGCGTACCGGAAGAGCGGCAGAAACAGGGGGCGATCATCGCCCTGCCCATCGCCCAAAACATCAGTCTGCCGCAGCTCAGTAAGCTCAACCCTAACGGCGTCCTGAACGACGCCCGGGAATGGCGGCTGGCGGACGAGTACGCCTCGCGCCTGCAGGTTAAAGCCTTCAGCTGGCGGCAGCCGGTGGAGACCCTCTCCGGCGGCAACCAGCAGAAAGTGGTGATCGGCAAATGGCTGGCGACCCATCCCGAGGTGATTATCCTCGACGAGCCGACCAAAGGCATCGATATCGGCTCTAAAGCCGCCGTGCATCAGTTTATGTCCGAGCTGGTCAGCCAGGGGCTGGCGGTGATTATGGTCTCGTCAGAGTTGCCGGAAGTGATGGGCATGGCCGACCGGATTATCGTGATGCACGAAGGGCTGATGGTCGCCGAGTACCGGGCCGGGGAAGCGACGGCGGAAACCATCGTTAGCGCCGCCAGCGGCATTGGCCAGGAGGCAGCATGATGGGACACGCATGGCTGAAGCATCGCGAAGCGCTGCTGGCGGTGGTCATCATTTTGATGATCGGCGCCATTGGCAGCCGGGCGCCATCGTTTGTTTCACCGGGCAATCTGGTGGAGATGTTTAACGATACCGCCATCCTTATCATCCTCGCCCTCGGGCAGATGATGGTGCTGCTCACCAAAGGCATCGATCTGTCGATGGCCGCCAACCTGGCGCTGACCGGGATGATCGTCGCCCTGCTTAACGCCCACTATCCGGGTATTCCGGTGGTGGCGCTGCTGGCGCTGGCAACCCTGCTGGGCCTGCTGATGGGGGTGATTAACGGCCTGCTGGTCTGGCGCCTCGGCATTCCCGCCATCGTGGTGACCCTGGGCACCATGAGCATTTATCGCGGCATTATCTTTCTGCTGACCGACGGCGGCTGGGTTAACTCACATCAGATGAGCGCTGATTTCCTCAGTCTGCCGCGCAGCGCCCTCCTGGGATTGCCGCTGCTGAGCTGGTGCGCCATCGCCGCGCTGCTGCTGGTGGGTTATTTCCTGCGCTACAGCCGCACCGGCCGGGCCTTATACACCGCAGGCGGCAACGCGACGGCGGCGTACTACACCGGTATTAACGCCGGGAAAATGCAGTTCGTCAGCTTCTGTCTCTCCGGCGCGCTGGCCGGCTTCTGCGGCTATCTGTGGATCTCGCGCTTCGCCGTCGCCTATGTCGACGTAGCGAACGGCTTTGAACTGCAGGTGGTCGCCGCCTGCGTGATCGGCGGTATCAGCACCATGGGCGGAAGCGGACGGGTGCTGGGCTGCCTGTGCGGCGCGCTGTTCCTCGGCGTCATCAATAATGCCCTGCCGGTGATCGGCATCTCGCCGTTCTGGCAAATGGCGATTTCCGGGGCGGTGATCGTCATGGCGGTGCTGCTTAACGAGCGCGGCAATCGCGGTCACGGGCGGTTAATCCTGCGTAACGCGGCGCTAGCCCGGCAGAAACAGGGGGTGAAATCATGAGCAAGATGATGGTATCTGAAGAGATGAAAAACGCCCCGGCCGCGCCGTCGCCGCTGCGCCGCCTGCTGTGCTGGGAAGGGTTTTTACTGGCGGTCACCCTGGCGGTATTTATCGGCAACGCCCTGGCTTCCCCTTATTTCCTTAATATCTGGAACCTGTCGGACGCCACCTTCACCTTTACCGAGAAAGCGATCGTCGTCCTGCCGATGGCGATGCTGATTATCGCCCGGGAAATCGATCTGTCGGTAGCCTCGACGATGGCGCTCAGCTCAACGGTGATGGGCTTCTGCGCGGCGGTGGGGATGGATACGCCGCTGCTGGTATTGGTCGGGTTGGGCGTGGGTCTGCTGTGCGGCCTGTTCAACGGTATCCTGGTGACGCGTTTTAACCTGTCGTCGATCGTGATCACCATCGGCACCATGAGCCTGTATCGCGGCATCACCTATATCCTGCTGGGCGATCAGGCGCTCAACCACTACCCGGAGAGCTTTGCCTGGTTCGGCCAGGGGTACGTGTGGGGCGCGCTCTCTTTTGAGTTTGCGCTGTTTATCCTCCTCGCGGCCGCCTTCACCTTCCTGCTGCATAAAACCAACTTTGGTCGCCGGACCTACGCCATCGGCAATAATCCGACCGGCGCCTGGTACTCCGGGATAAACGTGAAGCGCCATAACCTGGCGCTGTTCGCGCTGGTCGGGCTGATGGCCGGACTGGCGGCGGTCCTGCTGACCTCACGGCTCGGCAGTACCCGCCCTACCCTGGCGATGGGCTGGGAGCTGGCGGTTGTCACCATGGCGGTGCTCGGCGGCGTCAATATTCTCGGCGGCTCCGGCAGCATGCCCGGGGTGATCATCGCCGCCTTTCTGATGGGGCTGGTGACCTTCGGCCTGAGCCTGCTCAACGTCCCCGGCATCGTGATGTCGGTGATTATCGGCGCGATGCTGATCGTGGTTATCTCCCTGCCGATTATGACCCGGCGGATGCTGCAGCGAAGACGATGTTAATTTCCCCCCTCGCCCTAAATCCCGGAGGCGGTGCTACGCACCTGTCCTGGCGGCCTGCAGACGCCAGTGAACCTGTAGCCCGGGTAAGGCGCCAGCCGCGACCCGGGAGTGGGTGAAGGGAAACGGATTACCCAAATCAACATTAAGGAGAATTATCATGAGTTTTATGTTAGCACTACCTAAAATCAGCCTCCACGGCGCAAGCGCTATCGGCGATATGGTCAAGCTGGTAGCGGGCAAACAGTGGGGCAAGGCGCTGATCGTCACCGACGGGCAGCTGGTGAAGCTGGGCCTGCTGGACAGTCTGTTTTCCGCGCTGGATGAACAGCAGATGGCATATCAGCTGTTTGACGACGTGTTCCCCAACCCTACCGAAGCGCTGGTGCAGCAAGGCTATGCGGCGTACCAGGCGGCCCGCTGCGATTACCTGATCGCCTTCGGCGGCGGCAGCCCAATTGATACCGCCAAGGCGATAAAAATCCTCACCGCCAACCCTGGCCCCTCCATAGCCTATTCCGGCGTCGGCAAAGTGAAAAACGCTGGCGTGCCGCTGGTGGCCATCAACACCACTGCCGGCACGGCGGCGGAGATGACCAGCAACGCAGTGATTATCGATAGCGAGCGTCAGGTAAAAGAGGTGATTATCGACCCGAACCTGATCCCGGATATCGCCGTCGACGACGCCAGCGTGATGCTCGACATCCCGCCAGCCGTTACCGCCGCCACCGGCATGGACGCCCTGACCCACGCCATTGAGGCCTTTGTCTCCGTTGGCGCCCATCCCCTGACCGACGCCAACGCCCTCGAGGCCATCCGCCTGATCAACCTGTGGCTGCCGAAAGCGGTAGACGATGGACACGATCTGCAGGCCCGCGAGCAGATGGCGTTTGGCCAGTATCTGGCGGGCATGGCGTTCAACAGCGCCGGCCTCGGGCTGGTACACGCCCTGGCCCATCAGCCTGGCGCCACCCACAACCTGCCGCACGGGGTGTGCAACGCCATCCTGCTGCCGATCATCGAAAACTTTAACCGCCCGAACGCCGTGACGCGCTTCGCCCGCGTGGCGCAGGCGATGGGTGTCGATACCCGCGGCATGAGCGATGAAGCCGCCAGCATGGAGGCCATCAACGCCATTCGCGCGCTGAGCAAACGCGTGGGGATCCCCCAGGGCTTCAGCCAGCTTGGCGTCAGCAAAGCCGATATCGAAGGCTGGCTGGACAAAGCGCTGGCCGACCCGTGCGCGCCATGTAACCCGCGCCCCGCCAGCCGCGATGAGGTCCGCGAGCTCTATCTGGAGGCATTATGATCCGTAAAGCCTTTGTCATGCAGGTGAACCCCGACGCGCACGAGGAGTACCAGCGCCGTCATAACCCCATCTGGCCGGAGCTGGAGGCTACGCTGAAAGCCCACGGCGCGCACCACTACGCCATCTATCTCGATAAAGAACGCCACCTGCTGTTCGCCACGGTGGAGATTGAGTCCGAAGCGCGCTGGAACGCCGTCGCCGGGACCGAGGTATGCCAGCGCTGGTGGCAGCATATGCGTGATGTGATGCCTGCCAATCCAGACAACAGTCCGGTGAGCGCGGAGCTTAAAGAGGTGTTTTATCTGGAGTAAAACTACGGCTGCCCCGTAGTGCTGAGCGGGGCAGCCGTTTCAAGCTCTTAGAAGAAGTACTTAAAGCGCACGCGCGCGCCGTAGCGATCGTCGTCATCGCTCTGGCTCAGCTTATTGTCGCTATCCAGAATGGAGTAATAGGCGCCGAGATAGATATTAAAGTTCTGCATATTCATCACGTTCGGAATTTGATACGACGCGTGGAAGGTATGAATATTGTAGGTGCCTTCATCCTTAATCCAGCAATCGTTATCGCAAATCACCCCGGCATAATCGCTGATTTTGTTATGCGCGTAGATATATCCCAGCTCGAAGCGCCGCCACAGCGCGTTCACCCCGGCGGTCAAATCCTGTTCGTTGCTGGCGTCCATATAAGCGGTGTTCAGATTCACCACCACCCCGTCCTCCGGGTCGCGCTTCAGGCCGTTCCAGGTCATGGTCAGGCCATAGCCGGTGCGCCCCGACTGATCGATAAAGTTGCCCTGGGCATCTTTATAGCCGTAGGCGTTCTGCACCACGTTCGCTTCCATGGCCGCGGCAACGGAAAATTCGTCTTTCGCCCATGACACCACCGGACGCAAATAGGCGACGTTCTTTTTCTGCTCCATATCTCGACCATGGTAGCCATCGTTGTCGTACAGCGACGTACCGTCTTCCAGCAGGGTGTTGAGCTCAAAATACCAGTTATCAAGCTGCTTGCTCAGCAGAAAGTTGCCGCCTGCGTCAGAGCGGCCGCGCCCCTCTTTCATCATATAGATATAGCCATGGCCGTCGCTGTAGAGGTCGTTGGCGGTATTACCGGAGTGCTCGACGAAGGTGTCCTGGTTCAGCGGGAACATATCGTACGCTTCAAAGCGCCCCACTTTCACCTTCCAGTCGTTCTCCTGACCAAAGAAGAAAACCGCGTCGTCGAGGTTCATCGAGCCGGTCATATCCGCCAGCGGCTGGACAGAGAAACCGGCAAAATAGCCGTTATCCGTTTTGCGGATACCGTCGAAGCCGAGCAGGATACGGCCGTTTAAATCCCACTTATCGTAGGTGGGATCGCTGCCGACATCGGCGTTGGTCATCGCCAGCAGACCGTGTTTGCTTTCCGCGTCCATGTTGAACTCCACGTCGCCGTAGATTTTCAGATCGCCATAGCCGGATAATTTCAGCTCCGGGACGCTAAGATTCTTTTTACTCTCCGCGGTTGCTGCCGCGCTGTTTACCGGCACACGAGTTTGCGCCGCCTGAATCGCGGCATTCTGCTTCGCCTGCAAATCCCGCACCTGGCCTTCCGCTACCGTCGCCCGGCTTTCCGCGGCGGCTAGCCGCGCTTCAAGCTGTTCCATTCGTTGTTCCAGCGTCAGTTGATTATTTTTTCCGACCGCCGATCCCGTCATTAAACACAAGCCTAGCGCTATTGATAATGTTGTTTTATTCATTTTTATTTTCCCAGAGGTAAAAGGTGGGATAAGGTGAATAAAAATATTCACCTTTTATATTTTGATTTTTATTTAGCAGAAGAATGAATGAAATAACGTGTAATCTGCCTCCTTAAATAACGTCATTCGCTATACGGATTAACAAACAGAGTGAATATTAATTTCCAGCAACCGGTGTCGCCCTGAAGGCATTACGCGCTCTGTCTATGACCACCTGTGCGTCACTGCCGCTATCAAGTATCGTGTTTTGCGCGGATTCTTTTTCTACCTGTACGGCGACCGCATCGAGTTCTTTTAACCTGCCCGTCGTCAGCAAAGCGCTGACCTGCGCCGCAAAGCAGGCATCCTCTTCAGAGGGCTGCGCCTGCGCCGCTGACGTCTCCGTGGTCGCCACGATATGGTTATTCACAATATAATTCCCTTTGCCGGAAACAAGGCGGATGATGACCGGTTTTATTCCCAGCGGCTTGAGATACTGGACATCAATCGTTTCGGAAATATGATTGGCAATAACCGAATTATTACTGCCGTTTATATGCAGCAAGCCATAGGCGTCATCCAGGCCGTTGTCATAGGCCTGCATCGGCGGCCAGGGTTCACGATCGCGCAAGAAATGGTTTGCCGAGATCAGATTCTCCGCGCAGTTGTTCTCGAGAACGAGCATTCCCGGATAAAATGAATGGAATCGATTGCTGGTGATGCTAGAGCGGACCACGCCCGATAAGTGCACGCTGCTCGCACCACGGGGAAAAATATTGTTGGTAGAAATCAATAACCCCCCGAAGTTTTGCGCGTAAATAGAATAGCCTTTATAGCCCGCGCCAATCAGGTTATCGGTTATTTTTGAAGCCTGCCCGGCGCCACGCAGCTCGATACAGTTACCGCATTCGGCGATAAAGTTATTATGGATCGCCATTGCATCGCTATTGTACGTGGTGAGGCCATGCTCCAGATAGATAAATCCCATCCCGGTAATGCGGAAAGCGTCCTGCGCGCTGGCGATATAAATGCCGGTTTTACCGTTCGTATAGGTATTTTCCGGGTCGTTGTTTCCCAGCCCATCATCAACAAAGTGCAAACCATCAATACAGAAGTTTTCGAACGCCACCGAACTGATACGCGGCGCCCCGCTGCGTTTCACGTAAAATGCAGCGCCAGCATGTTCTTCATCGCCGGGCTGCGGGCAGAGATCGACCAGGATACGGCTCCCGCCCGGCCATATATCGTGCAAATTCGCCCACTCGTCCGCCGGCGTATTAAAGCGAATGCTCGAGGAGACAAAACCATGCCCGGAGCCCATAATTTTTAAATAACTGATATCAATTAAGACCTGCGTCTTCAGATGATAATCACCGGGCGGAATATAAATCGCGGCGCCCGGTTTACCCCCGTCGTTAATATCGGTTTCAGTTTGTCGCGATTTAATATCGGCGAGAATACTGTTAATGACTTCGCCAATATCCTCATACGGGTTGCCGACGTGCCACTGCGTAACATCATAATAATTTTTACGTACCATGAAAAACCGCCTCTAATGATAATAAGAAATCGAACATCAACGCTTAAATTTGACTTTGCTTATTCCTGCGAATACGTCGAGCGATATTGCGTAAGCTGTGCCGGCGCGCCGGAGAGCTGGATCCGGGTGAGCTGACTGCATGAGTAATAGCGTCGCGTACCGCATACGCTGCCCTGATTTGCGAAGACCTCAACAATCCCGGCATCAAAACACAGCGTGACGTCGCTGACGCCGGCCACCGGCGCGCGGTAACGCCCATCGTCCCGGCCTTTTTCATATAGCGTCAGATTTTTACCGTCCTGTTCGAGGATGATTTGCTGGCCGCTATCGCCCGTTAACGTCAAACGGAAACCATCGGCAGGCATAAAGGTTACAATGCCGGCTTTACAGCCTTTCTCATTAACCCAGATATCACCGTCATCCAGCGCATGGCGGCTGACGACCAATGATTCCGGCGGCAGCTCCGGCATCATGCATAGCCGCTGCTGCGCATTGAGATGAAAGCGACGCGGGAGCGACATTTCCCCCGAGTAAGCGGAGTCCACCGGTTTCTGCGTCGCCCAGTTATATAACCAGGCAAAGCCGATTCTTCGATCGTCCTCACCCCAGGTTTGCAGGGCGTAGAAATCCGTACCGAAATCTAAAGTCTGCAGCGGCTGCTCGGACGGCGTGAAATAGCCGTTCCGGAAAGTACCGGTCTGGGCAAAAAGCAAATTATGTCGCCCGGTTGTCGGCTCCGTGTAGCCAACGACGCCGATAATTAATACCCATACGCCATCCAGGCAGAAGAAATCCGGGCATTCGACGCAGCGACCGCCGTTTTCGCGAAAATAGCCGGGAGCGACATACAGCACATGATGGAACGTCCAGCGTTCACTATCCGCCGAGTGAAATAGCAGCATCGCCGGATCGCCATTTACCGACGCGCCGAGGATCATATAAAAGGTGGCATCGGCCTCT
Organism: Klebsiella sp. GG_Kp146; assembly: GCF_040061975.1. Classification (NCBI taxonomy): domain Bacteria; kingdom Pseudomonadati; phylum Pseudomonadota; class Gammaproteobacteria; order Enterobacterales; family Enterobacteriaceae; genus Klebsiella; species Klebsiella sp. GG_Kp146. The sequence goes on along the minus strand of NZ_JBEAHA010000043.1, from coordinate 43,939 downwards.
TCGTACCAGACTTTTGGATCGCGGAAATCGCAGTCCACGCCCGCAGGCAGGTCGGTTAAGACGGTTTTTACCCATTCCGGCTTATCGTAGTCGTCGTGCGCAACGGCCATTTTCTGCACTTCCCGGTATCCGCGATACAGATCGTAAGCCGGGAGTCGTTCGGTATACCAGAAGCGGGTTTTTCCTTGTTTATCAATATACGCGCTGCCGGAAAACGCACCGCCCGTCGCGCCTAACGCGGAAAGATTCTGCTCTGGCTGCAGGAAAACCGGATAATGCCGCCAGTGATACAGATCGCGGCTCACCGCATGATTCCAGTGCATTGGGCCCCATTGGCTGGAGTGCGGATGATACTGATAAAACAGATGCCACTCGCCGTTCTTGTAGTGCAGCCCGTTAGGGTCGTTCATCCAGCCGGTACGCGGCGAGAAATGCAATGCCGGACGCAGCGGCTCCTGCAGATACTCGTCAGCAATATCCTGACCGCTCATCAGGCGCAAATCCTGCCCGGCTGTCGCGATAAAGGTGACGCCGCTCGCGCGCAGTGAATCCGGATGCCAGGTGTAACAAAGCGATATCTCGCTATATTCCGACTGCCACTCCAGGGTGGCAACGCCGTCCTGAAACGAGGTCCAGGTAAAATACTGGAAATAGCCCGACGCCTCCTGAATCTTAAATATAATCTGACCGTTCACGCGAATAGAAAACAGGGGTTGCGCCGCCGGTTTGGACGCTTTCAGCCACAAATCAATGCGCTGACCTTGTTTTATATTAAATGACAGGGACATCCTGAACCTCCTGTGGTTGACCGCGACCTTTTTCCAGCTCACGTTTTGCAAGATCCGTTTTGATTTTCTCAAGGAACGCGTTATTCAGCTTGAAGTAGCGCACCAGATACGCGCTGATGAAATAACTCACCATCGGCAACAGTGAGAACATCATAATAATCCCTTGAATAGTCTGAGAATTCTGCTGCGGCTCATTCGCGACATAGCCGGTAAACGCCAGAATCCAGGCGACGATTGCGCCAGCGACCGCCAGCCCCATTTTGAGCATAAACAGGTTTCCCGCAAAGGAGATGCCGGTCAGACGTTTACCAAATTTCCAGTCGCCGTAGTCATCGACATCGGACATCATCGCCCACAGAATGGGGCCAGACTGAATTAAATGCAGAACGTTAATAATGATGAATAGCGTCATCAGCGGGGTCAGCGATTGCGGATCAACAAACCACAGCGCAAATGAGAGAATGCCGAGAATAATATTAATAATGCGGAACAGCGCCAGCTTATCAAAGCGATCGGTAAGCGGTTTGGCAAGCACGCTGCCCAGCATATTACAGGCCACGCCCAGCGCCATAAAGAAGGTAATAAATCCGACAGACGCCTTCATGACATAAGTCGCATAATAAATAGTGACGCCACCGCGGATAAATGCCGGAAAAACGTTCAGGAAAGTAATAGAGATCATTAAGAGCCACTGATCGTTTTTGATAATGTCCCGCAGGTCTTTTTTCAACGACTCGTTTTGCTTAACCGATACCACCCGCTCTTTAATGCTGGAAAAGCAGAACAGGAACATCAGCGTTGCCGCACCACCCATAATGACCATGGTCAGCTGGAAACCGGAGGCGCGGTCGCCATTACCCAGCCAGTCCGTTAACGGCAGAATAGAGGAGGAGATAATTAATGTTGCCAGGCCATTCAGGAAAAAGCGCCATGACAAACAGCCCATACGCTCTTTCTGATTGAGGGTAATGACGCCGCCGACCGAGCAATAGGGAATATTAATCGCGGTATAAATCAGCGACATAACCAGATAGGTAACCCAGGCATAAATAATCTTGCCGTTCATGCTGAGCTCTGGGGTCGTGAACATCAGTACCGCCCCCAGACCAAACGGAAATGCCATCCATAATAGCCATGGACGGAATTTTCCCCAGCGCGACACGGTGCGGTCGCAGATTGCCCCCATCAGCGGATCGCTAAACGCGTCGAAGATGCGAATCACCAGGAATAATGTGCCCACCACTCCGGCATTGAGGCCATAGACATCGGTATAGAACCACGTCAGATAGAGCGCCAGTACGCTCCATATCATTCCTGAACCGGCGTCACCCATGCCGTAGCCGATCTTCTCCCTCAGCCCCAGCTTTTCATAAGCGCTTGGCTTTTCCATTGCGGTAGCAGACATAAATACACCTATTTTTTGTTAAAAGGAGCCCATGGCGCCAAATTTCGCGCCATTTCTAAACATAAATCCCTTACAGGGAAGTAATATTAATTTTTACGCTGCTCTCACGAATAATTAACCGAGAGACAATTTCGTGCATTTCAATACTGTCCGGCTGCTGTTGATGTTTCACCATCTGAAACGCGAGGTGAGCAATTTCATTTACCGGCTGTGCAACGCTGGTGATTTTTTTTGTTTGCGCCAGTAGGGTATTATCAAAGCTGGCAATCGCAATATCTTCAGGAGCGGAGATGCCTTTTTCTTTTAGTCCATCGATAATATAGTTTGCCGCAATATCATTATACACTAAGAGGCATGTACAGGTTCGCGTCGGCTCGCTGAGTTTCTCGATAACATCATCAAGAATACTAATATGGCCTGATATCTTTTCACCCTCGCCTTTGGCTATCCAGAACGAATTATCTTTAGCAAGCTTTAAACCGTGACTCGCTATTTTTTTGCTGTACGACGAAACCTTACGGCTATCCACCCCTTCCTGGGCCACAAAGCCAAATGAAAGATGGCCTGTATGAATAAAATGTTCCGCAATACTTTCTGCGCCCCGGTCCTGATTAATCGATACGGAATTAAAGAACCGGGATACCTGGGTGACGACGGCGACCGGGATCCGGGTAATGCTTAACCATTCTGAAAGTTCGGCTTCTGCTTCTGTCGGCACCCATAGCAAACTGTCAATGCCCATCCCCACTAAGGTCTGAATAATATGTTTATCCTGCTGCGGCTGATTCTGATGCGTTTTAACGATCACCGATTTGCCGATATACCGGGCCTCTTCTTCCACCGTCGCCAGCAGTTCACAGAAGTGAGGATTCACCAGATTAGGCAAAACCACACCAATCAGCCCTGAACATTTCCCGCTAAGCTGAAACGAACTTTTGCTGGGAACATAGCAAAGATAATCCATCGCCTCCCGCACCGCCTTACGCGTTTCCGCGACTACGCTGGGGTGATTATTCAGGACTCGTGATACGGTCGCCGTCGAGACCCCAGCTCTTTTCGCTACGTCTTTAATCGATGCCATGGTGATTGATCATACCCTCTAACAATGGTGTTCACTATAAATTGTGAACTCTGCCAGGAATGTAATCCAGTTCACATGTTGCTGCGTTACATAGATCCATACTCTGGCCTCGCATTTTTATTTTACTGGTCATCTTTATTAAGATACGTTAATTGAGAAAAATAACATAATAAAAAGATATCAAGCTTTCCAGACAGGAAATACAGAGGTGTGATGATATCATTACAGCTCATCACGAGTATGAGGGAGTTAACTTTTATTGACCGAAAGGATTATCTCTTTTTTACAAAAAGAAGAATAAGTTATAGCCCTTATATAGGGTAAAGCCGGGTACAATTCTGGCGGTTATTGTTCATTCCTTATATTTTAATGCCTACCGCTGCTTATGCGCTCTTTCATTTTCACCATAAAAATATTCTTATCTTTCAGTCACATCCATGTGATCTTACCTTCCAATGATTAAACCGTCATCGCATTATCGCGCAGCGGCTCAGTTTTCGTCTTACCCGCTAACGTAAACGCCGATATTAAAGTGACGGTGAGGGCAATACCGCCGAGGATCATATAGGTCTCCTGGAAACCAATCCGATCATACATATTCCCGGCGAAGGCGGAGAGGAAGATCGCCGCCACCTGCTTGGCGAACTGGAAGCCCACCAGGTAAATGGTCGCCGACAGGCGGACGTCAAACACGCCGGTAATATATTTAAAGGCGCCCACCAGCAGGAATGGCACCTCCAGCGCATGGAGCATTTTCAGCGCCACCACTTCCGCGGCGGTGGTGGCGAAGGAAGAGCCAATCATTCTTGCCGCCATCACCATCCCGGCAATCAGCAAGGTATTCTTCGCCCCGATGCGGTTAATAATCCACGGCGAGCTGAACATAATGATGGCGTTACAAATTTCTCCCGCGGTGGTGGCGAAACCAAAGGCACGGGTGCCTGCTTCCGGGGTCGCGAAGAACGATTTAAAGAAGGTGGCGAACTGCTGATCGAAAACGTCATACACGCAGGCCACACCGATGACGTACAGAATAAACATCCACATCTTCCGCTGGCGGAACATGCGCACCGCCGTTTTTAAATCGATCGCCGGGCGATTGGCGCCGAGCGAGTCCATTACCTGCGCGGACTGACTGGCCTGCGGTTTGGCGATAGCCACCAGCACCACCAGCAGCAGCGCGGCGGCCGAGCCCATCCAGAACACCCACTCCGGGTTAACGCTGAACAGCATCCCCGCCGTGGTGGCGCACAGCGCCCAGCCCAGGCAACCAAAGGTGCGCGCCTTGCCGTATTCAAACCCGCTGTTGCGGCTTACCCGTTCGATATAGGCCTCCATCGCGCCGGCGCCGGCGGAGAACACAAAGCCAATGTAAGCGCCGCCGCTCAGCGCCCCGAGCCAGATATTGGTTTTCAGCAGCGGAGCGAAAACATAGAGGAAGAAGGGAGCAATCAGCACCAGCAAAACGGTCACGATCCACATCAGGTGTTTTTTCAGCCCCAGCTTGTCAGAGATCACCCCGAGGATCGGCTGGAAACAGATGGCGAACAGCGACAGGCTGGAGAAAACGAGGCCGGTTTCGGTTTTATTCAGGCCGATGACGTCCGACAGCCAGATCGGCAGAAACGGAAAGCAGGTGGCCATGATGAAGAAGTAGAGAAAGAAGAACAGCCCGAAAATCCAGAAGTTGGGGTTGTTTTTGTGGGTACAGACGGTCGGGTTCATTATATTTTCCTCAAGAAGGGCCGCGGCGCGGCCCGGTACCATCACACGCGTTGCAGGCCAATCAGAATGGCGCTTTCCGGGTCGAGGATGGGCAGCGCCAGCCCCGCCTGCTGTAGCCACTCACCGCTTACGGTCTGCGGCGTCGTCATCCATGCCGGCAGCTTCCGCATGGTGTGGCCGCCCTCGCCGGTGATCTGTATGTTCGGATGATCGAGGAGCGTCACCTGATAGCGGGCGCTCGCCTCCAGCCCCGCCAGGCGCAGCGGCGCCATCAGGGTGTAGTCCGGCATCGCCAGCTGGCTGACGAGGAAAATCGCCTGCGCTTTATCCGGGCTGACGACGCCATGGGCAAGGGTGGTGGCGTCCGGCATATCCATCCGCCACTGCACGCCGTGATGGATCACGTCGCGCCACTGCTTATGCAGGGCCGCGTATTTCCGGTACCCGGCGCGTTCTTCTTCATCGGCGCTCACCGGATCCAGCTCAAGCCCCATATGACCGAACAGCGCCGTCAGGCCGCGGAAGGCGATACTGTGCTGGCGGAAGGTGGCATGACAGTGGCGATTACCGATGTGCGCGCCCATCACCTCCGGCGGGAAGAAGTAGCTCATGCCGCGCTGGATGGTATTGCGTTCAAGGGCGTCATTGTTGTCAGAAGCCCAGAAGCGATGGCTTCGCTTGAGGACTTCATAATCGATACGACCGCCGCCGGAGGAGCAGGATTCAAATTCAATATGCGGGAAGCGGGCCACCAGCGTATCGAGCAGGCGATAGAACTGGCGGGTTTGCGCATCGGCGGCAGCTTTACCGTTATGCCCGGGCTGTACCAGCTCGCGGTTCATATCCCACTTCACATAATCCACCGCGTGCTCGCCCAGCAGCCAGCTCATCCGCTCCAGCAGATAATCAAAAGCTTCCGGAATATTCAGGTTCAGGACAAACTGATGACGCCCGGGAAGCGGCGTATAGCCCGGCAGCGCCAGCACCCAATCAGGGTGTGCCCGAAACAGATCAGAATCCGGGTTAATCATCTCAGGCTCCACCCAGATGCCGAACTCCATCCCCAGCGACTTCACGTGGTCGATAACCGGCGTCAGGCCGTGGGGATATTTGTCCTCATCGAGATACCAGTCGCCGAGCGCCGCCCAGTCGTCGTTGCGACCTTTAAACCAGCCGTCGTCAATGATAAAACGCTCCACGCCCAGCGCCGCTGCTTCATCCGCCATGCGCATGATGTAGTCCGGATCGTGGTCGAAATAGATCCCCTCCCAGGTGTTGAGATGCACCGGGCGCGGCTTGTTGCCCGGGAAGCGAATAATCCGTTCGCGCAGATAACGATGGAACTGCTGGCTCATGCCGTTCAGCCCGTTCGCCGAGTAGCTGGCATACAGGTACGGCGTCCATAAGGTTTCCCCTTCCGCCAGCGCCATTTCGCCAGGCAGATAGAGCGCCTCGGCCTGCAGATAGCGGCGGCCATCGGTTTTCACTTCCGCCCGCAGGCGGTGATTACCGCTCCAGCCCAGGTGCACGCCCCACACTTCGCCCTGCATCTCGCTAAAGGCGTGGCTGCCGGTGATCAGGGCCGGGAAATGTTCGTGAGAGGTACGCCCGCGGCGGTTCTCCAGCACAAAGCTGTCGTGTTCAAGGAGCAGACGATGGGGCTGGAATTCGCGGATCCAGCGGCCGTGAAAAGCCATTACCTCGCGAGCGCGTTCGGCGACCGGCAGCGTGACCGCCAGGCGATCCACCTGCCATGGGCTGGCGCGCAGATTGGTCACGCCATGGCGCACGCTCAGCACGCCGCTGCTATCAAGCTGGATTTCACTGCACAACCGCAGGCCGGCCTGCGGGTCTTCGCTGACCAGGGTCAGCGTCTGGCCCTCGTGCCGCACTTCGCTGGTGGCGAAAATCGGCGAAGCGTCCAGCCCCTGGCGATGGCCTTCAATGCCCGGAGCGCCAAACAGACCATGGCCCAGCTCCGCCATTAAGGTGACCGGGGAATCGACGTCGAGGCGGCCATTGGCGACCGGCCGCGTCAGGCTGTTGACATCCTGCGGCGAAAAGTGGCTTAAATGCGGCCCCCAGTAGATAATTTCGGCGAAAGGGCGGGTTTTGATCACCACGTCAGCCGCTGCGCTTTGCAGGCGTATAATCGAATCAGACATTAGACATCTCCACTTCAAGGAATGCCTTACTGTTGATCCGAAACGTTTCGGACACCAACCAAAACGTTTCGGATCCGTGATCGAGTTCAGGAAATTAATCTATGGAGAGAGGTATCAGGCGGTTTCGCCGGGGATGAATTCGGGTTGCCAGAGCACCTGGAGCGAGGCCAGATCCTCGCCGGCGATTAAGCGGCGGACCATCGTGGCTATCTGGCGGCCCACCCCCTGTCGGGTGGACTGAACCACTGCGCCTACCGGGGTGTCGATGATGCTGTCCTGCGGCAAACCGTCGTAGACCACCAGTGAGACGCGATCGGCGCCGGTAAGACGCCCGAGCTGAGCCAGGGCCATCGCCGCGCCGTCGCCATGGGTGTTGCAGTCGGTGACAATCGCCGTTGGCGGTTCAGGCAAGCGCAGCAGCTCCATCGTTGCCTGAAACCCGCCGCGGCGGGTGGGCGGCACGCTGCGCAGCCAGGTTTCCGCCAGGCCCGCTTCGCGCAGGGCTTCCAGGTAACCGTTGCGCCGTTGGGTAATAAACGCCTGATTATTATTTTCACTCAGCAGCGCGATGCGCCGATGCCCCTGGCTAATCAGATGGCGGGTGGCGCGGTAGGTGCCCGCCTGGTTATCGAAATCAAACCAGGCGTAGGGCTGCGGCAGGCGGCTACGGCCCAGCGCGAGGAAAGGAAAGCCGGAAGAGAGCAGCTGAATCAGGCGCGGGTCGTCGTCCAGGGTATGCGCGACGATCAGCGCATCGACGCGACGGCTCTGCACCATGCGCATATACCCGTGCTTATCGGCCTGTTCATCATCGGCGATCAGCAGTAAATCAATCTCATAGCGCGCCAGTTCGTGGCTGATTTCTCCCACCATTTCGAGAAAGACGTTGTTATTCAGCGGCGCGGGACGTACCGGGAAAACGAGGCCAACGGCGTCGATTTTGCCCATTTTCAGGCGACGCGCGAACGTGTTTGGGCGATATCCGCGACGCTGCGCTTCAGCCTCGACGCGAGCACGGGTCTCCTGCGACACATCATCATAGCCGTTTAACGCGCGGCTGACGGTCGTAACCGAGATCCCAAGTTCTTTAGCAATGGCTTTCAGCGACATAGGTATGCCTGTCTTCGCGGAAGAATGCGGCTAGTGTCCCGCAATACGGCTATGGCGTCCAGCGAGAGCGCGACGCCCGCCGGTGCGATATCAGTTTTGCTCAGCGATCAGCAGCGCCTGCGTATCCGGCTCCAGGGCCTGAAACACATGCTCCTGATCCGCCGGGTAGCAGATATAGTCGCCCTCGCCGAGCTCTTCCGGCGCCGACGTCAATCCTACCCGCGCGCGCCCCTGAGTGACGATAATATGTTCCACTGACCCTGGCGGATGCGGATGCGAAATGCGGTCGGCGCCGGGCTGGGTGAGCAGCAAATAGATGTCCCTACGCGCGCCGGGCGGGCAGGCGGCCAGCAAAATAGCCTGATAGTTCGCCTGCTCAGCCACCACTTTTGTCCCCTCGCCGCGGCGGATCACCTGCGTTTTGTTCACCTGCGGCTCAAGCAGCCGGGCAAATGGAATATCCAGCGCCACGCAGAGCGACCACAGCGTTTCCAGACTAGGATTACCGTTGCCGGACTCCAGTTGCGATAGCGTGGATTTGGCGATACCCGCCCGACGCGCGACTTCCGCCAGCGAAAGCCCGGTCCGCGCCCGCTCCCGCACCAGACTTTTGGCGATAACGCTGATTGGCTGTGTCATACCCGCCCCTTTGTTTTTTATATCGAACGATTCGTTCGCCTTGAAAAACGATCATTATGTGTTCATTATAATGGAAATTCGTTCGATATAGCTAAGTGATATGAAACAAACTCTCTCCAGTCTCAGCGGAGACACGATAAAAGCGATTGCTTTAGTTTGCCTCGCCGTCGGGGTGGTGGGCATGTCCTATGGGTCGCTGGCAGTGGCTTACGGCTTCCCCTTATGGGTGCCGCTCGTGCTTTCGATGTCCGTGCTGGCGGGCGCCTCTGAATTTATGTTTATCGGCATTGTCGCCAGCGGCGGTAGCCCACTGGCCGCCGCCGCCGCTGGCCTGTTAGTCAACGCGCGTCATATCCCTTTCGGGGTGACCGTGCGTGAACTGGTGGGTCAGCGCGCCTTAAGCTTTATCGGGTGCCACATTATGAACGACGAGAGCGTGGTCTTTGGCTTGTCGCAGCCCACCCCCGCGCAGCGCAAAGCGGCCTACTGGCTGTGCGGCGCCGGCGTGGCGCTGATCTGGCCTTTGGGTACGCTCACCGGCGCGGCCGTCGGCAAACTGCTGCCGGCGCCGGAGACCATCGGGCTTGATGCGGTCTTCCCGGCAATCCTGCTGGCGCTGGTGATCCCGGCCTTTAAAAACCGTACCACGCTGATCCGCGCCGCCAGCGGCGCCGCGCTGGCGCTTGCCGCCGTGCCGTTTGCGCCTACCGGGCTTCCGGTGCTGCTCTCGCTGTTTGGTTTACTGTCGAGGAAAAAATAATGGGCAATATGACGCTGTTTATCGCCGGTATCGCCATCCTGTCGCTGGGAACCTATCTGATGCGTCTTGGCGGCGCGAAGCTTGGTAATCGGCTGGCCTTTTCCGAGCGCTCGCAGGCGCTGCTTTCCGATGCGGCGACGGTGCTGCTTTTTTCCGTCGCCCTGGCCACCACTTTCTATGAAGGCGCGCATTTCGCCGGCATGGCGCGCGTTCTGGGCGTTGCCGTCGCCGTGTTCCTCGCCTGGCGCAAGGTGCCGCTGATCGGCGTAATTATCGCCGCGGCGGTGGTGACGGCGCTGCTGCGGCTGGCGGGTATGCCCTAGGACGGGTATGCGAAATTCGCCAGGCCGGTGCGTTGTCCGCTAATTGTGCCTTCAAGCCAGTGAATAACCGGCGTTATCTCCAGCGGGCACCGCTGGTCTATCGTCAGAAGGGGCCCTAAAGACATGGGCTGCGCACGCCCGGCCAGCTGGGCCAGCTCCGGCAGATACTCTTCGCCGGGGTGGCCCGGTGACCGCGTCGCCAGCCGCGAGGCATAGCGCGCGACCGCCAGCTCGGGGGTGATATGGTTCCAGATCTCAATCACCTGCTCCACGCCCGCCTGCTGCAGCAATTTTTGCAAGGTCTCCCGGGGCTGGAAGCCGAACCAGGCGTCGATCAACCAGACCATGCTGGCAGGCGATGCGCCGACAATCGACCAGATCACCTCATACGCCGCACAGCCCAGTTGGCGATTCATTGGCCGGTCGACCGGGGCCAGACGCGCCATAAACGGCTCTTTGATGCCGTCGATCGTCAATACCGGCAGGCTGAAGGTCTCCGCCAGCAAACGGGTGATGGTACTCTTCCCCGAAGCCGGAATGCCGTTGATTAAAATAGCCGTTTTGCAGACTGGGGTCAGATGTCTGTTCATAGTAATGCGATAACCTCCTCCCGGCTGCGGGCCATCCGCAGTTTGGCCATCGTGTCATTGTTATCCAGCAGCGCGACGATGGAGCGGATCCCCTCCTCGATATGCGCATTGCTATCCCGGGCGCCAAACATAATGACAATGTCGGCCTTTTCACTGTCTGCAAAGGGAATCGGCTTTTCCAACAGCACCAGGCTAAAGCAGTTGCGTCTGACGCCGCACTCGGGTCGGGCATGGGGGATAGCAATACCTTCATCGAAAACGTAATAGGCGCCATGGTTCAGGGTATTGTCGATCACCGCCTGGCTATATTCGGTCGAAATAAAGCCTTTTGCCTCCAGCGGGCGGGCAGCCAGCTTTATTACCCGCTGCCAGTCGGACTCCACAACGCCAACCTGAATGGCATCGGCCTCAATAAGCAGTTCTTTTATGGTCATGCTGTATTCCTAAATATTGCGGCGAATAATATTGCGTAAATTATCAATCTGCAGAAACAGCGTATCAATATCCTGCCGGTGGGTGGTGCTTTTGGCATATATGGATAGCGCCCGGTTGTAAGTCAGCATCAATGTTTTTTGCACCTCGCTATTGCCAGGCTGGCGCTGTAGTTCGCCTTCCAGCCTGGCAATCTCCTCCGCCAACTGACGGGACTGTTGATCATAATCCTGCAGCGGGGTTTGCTCTTTTTTCCACAACGTTTTCAATGATTCAAACATAGCAAGTTCCCTCCCTGGCGGAAGACAGGGCAACGAAATAGAGAGTGACGGAGAAAACGTTATTTAAATAACGCCATTTTTTCCATTAAGACATCAGTGACAGCCTGGTTGGCGGGAATTAAGAATTTCCGTACGCTGTCATTCACTTTCCCTTTCTCAAACGTCGTTTTACAGCGGTCAACCCACTGCACGTTCATTTCCGTCCCGACGTTCACTTTATTAATCCCTTCGGTGACGGCCAGCCGCATATCCTCATCGCTGACACCGGTACCGCCATGCAGCACCAGCGGCACGCCGGTCGCCGCGCTAATCTGTTTCAGCCGCTGGTGCTGTATCTGCGCTTTACCGGTGTAGAGGCCATGCACAGTGCCCACCGAGACGGCCAGCATATCGACCTGGGTCTCCTCCACAAAGCGTTTTGCGTCTTCGACGGTGGTAAAACAGATATCTTCCGCCGCCACCGCTTTTCCATCCTCTGACCCGCCGATCGCCCCCAGTTCGCCTTCTACCGTAATATTGCGCGGGCGGGCCATTTCCACCACTATTCGCGTATTACCGATATTTTCCTCAAGGCTTAAATGTGAGCCGTCGTACATCACCGACGAAAAGCCCGCGTTCATTGCCGTCTCGATGGCCTTAATATCTGAGCAGTGGTCAAGATGCAGACAGGTTGGAATATTTTCACTGTCCGCTAATGAACGCACGGCGTCGACCAGCAAACGATAGCCGAGGTACTCCGCGGTCCCGGTTGAAATTTGGATCATTAACGGGCTGTGGCTGTTTTGCGCGGCTTTGAAAAATGCCGGTAGCATCTCAATACAGTGCAAGTTAAACGAGCCAATCGCTTTAAAATTTCTCTCTTGGGCGATTTTTAAAATCTCATTGAAATTATACAGACTCATGAACATTTTCCCCTTTCGGCTTAGCGGATTTCCCGTTGACAAACCATGCCAGTGCGGCGACAAACACAATAAATAAGGCGACAAAGAGCCAGTTATTCTGGAAGGCGTGGCCTAATACCAGACCCGAGCTGATGACGTCAGAGTCGCTGAAGGTGACGCCCGTAAAGCCGTAACTCTCCAGCATGGGCACCAGAATGGCCGGCAGAAACGTGATAAACAGACCGTGAATAACCCCGCCGATCATTGCCCCGCGGCGTCCGCCCAGCGCGTTGCCAAATACCCCTGCCGTGCCGCCGGCGAAAAAGTTGGTTAACAGCCCGGGGAGGATCATCGCCAGACCGAACATTGGGAAGACCAGCATGCCGATAATCGAGCCGACGGTCGTCGCCAGAAATCCGACAATCACCGCATTCGGCGCATAAGGAAACAGTACCGGGCAATCGAGAGCCGGCTTCGCATCCGGGACAATACGCATTGCGATACCGCGAAAGGCCGGCACCAGCTCGTTGAGCAATAAACGCACGCCGCTATAGAGGACAAAAACCCCGGCGACAAACTGAATGGACTGCATAAAGGCATACATCAGGTAGTTAATCCCGCCGGAGAACTGCGCGATGTACTGCGGGCCCGCCGCGATAGCCGGGATGAGATACATCGGCACCATCACCACCGCCATGGCCAGATAGGTATCCTGCAGAAACTTAAAGTTATCAGGCAGCTCGAGATCTTCCGTGGAGCGGGAACCTTTGCCGACGACCTTCGCGACGGCGGCCTGCACCAGATAACCGATGGTACAGAAGTGCCCCAGGGCTACGTCGTCAGACCCGGTTATGCGCCTGACCACCGGCTGCGCCAGGGCCGGCATTAACACCGCCATCACGCCGCCGAAGATGCCCCCGGTTAAAATCAGCGGTACGCCGGTGAGCCCGGATTTATAGCCAATCACGGCGCCGATCGTCGCCATCCACAGCAGCGCCTGACCGGTCAGGAAAATATATTTTAGCGGCGTCAGACGGGCGATAATAATATTGACGGCAAAGATCACCAACAGCGTCAGCGCCACTTCCGAACCTAATTCCCGATTCGCTAACCCGGCGATGGCGGCCACATCGGTAATGTAGCCCTTCATGCCAAACCCCTGGGTGAAGATATCGTTGAGGAAGGTTAGCGTGGCGACAATGATGTTGATCCCGGCCATCATAATTAAGAAGCCGAGCAGCGTTTTAAACGTCCCTTCCGCGGTTTTTCCCGGGGATTTCTTTTGCAGGATCAGGCCAAGCATGGCAATAAAAGCAATAAGAATAGATGCCTGACCAAGTAAATCCTTAACGATAAACGCAACGAAGCTATTCATAATCAGCCACCTTCAGATGACGTTCTTTTAAGAATGCGACGATTTTGGTTTCAATTTCCTCTTTATCCGTAAGTTTATTGAGCACCACGACGCGTTTAATTTCCTCTTCAGTGGCATCGGCAGTTAAGATGTCGGCAAAGGTTTTTTGCGTCAAAATCATATCCGATTTAAAGGCTCCGGCTTCGGATACGGTGGTGTGTTCAATATGAGCGGGAATTTCCAGCTTTTTTAAAACTGCCTTCGCCGTCATTTCAATGGCAAAGCTTGAACCGAGGCCGCAGCCACATACGCATAAAATTTTCAGCATGGAGGGTCTCCTCAAATAATATTGAGTTGCTTGGCAAGTTTATAATGATGTCCTTCAGTATCGACCAGACGTTTTTTCATACTGACTAAATCAATCGGAATAGGTTTATTACTGGAATTAATTATTATGGCTTTATTTTTCATACCTGACTGAATACAGCGAACCACCTCACTGGCCATAATGGTGCCCTGATAAATCTCTTCACAGGTCGGTTCACCGCTGCGTAAGCCATAGCCGACAATCGTTTTACGGATACGGACGCCAATTTGCGGTTCCAGCTGTTTGATCATGGTATCAATCGCTCCCTGAAAGCCGGGAGAGTACTCTTTGGTGTAGCCTTCTGAGCAGAGGATAACGACGCTGTTCTGCATGCTCAGCTTCCGGGTAATCCGTTCCGCAAGCATGGCCAGCGGCATCTGCGCCTCCGGGATCAGGGCAATATCCGCATTGCATTTAATGGCGGACTGTAACGTTAGTTCTCCACAATAACCTCCTAATATCTCAACCATAAAAACCCGCCCCGGCAGCGCTCTTCCGGTATTTCTTAAACGGGAGACTTCTTTAATAATCTGCTCGCAGGCCGTGGAAAAACCAATCGTATAATCACTGCCATACACATCATTATCGATAGTCATTCCCACGCCAAAGCAATTAATATCAAATTCACTTAGGGTATTGAGAAACTGCAGGCTGCCATCCCCCCCGGCCATAATAAGCACATCAATACGCAACGATTTAAGTTTTTTAGCAATCATTTCATATTCGCTGCGCTGCAGTTTGCGACTGGTGCGTCCGGAGGTAATGATCGGCACAGCGGTAATAGAGAAATCAACCAGATCGCGCCACGCGATATCCTGATGATTTTTCTCCAGCAGGCCAGGAATACCGCCATTAAACAGGGTGATCTCGGCATCAGCCTGCCTGGCAATCTGGAATATAAAATTATTCATTCCCGAAACATCCCCGCCGCTAATAACGATGCCAATTTTCATGACGCTTCCTCGCTCATTTGCCTGACGACATTTTTCCCTGACTGCAAGACTTCTATTTGCAATGGAGATCACATAATGCGTATTAAATTAGGTCCGTGAATAGTTGACAGGAGTGATATCACGCTTATTTTTGTGATAAACATCTCATTAAAAGAGAGTGATCTTCATCGCTTTCTGGTTTTAATATCTTTATATTTCATAGCGTTAAAACATCGAGATATTCAGCATTGAAGATGTTTCATTTGCGGTAATAATGGGGATTTAAGAAAAGAACGGAAACGTGAGTACTGCCACATTTTTTTCGCGGCGGTGGGAAATAGTGGCTGTTTTTTGCCAAAGCGGAAACAAAAAAAGCGCCCTGAGGCGCTCTTTCGACAGTAACGTTACGCTTATTTGTTCAGTTCCGCAGTCATATGCACGCGGTTGCCGGTAAACGCTTCGGTAATTTTGTAAGACGAAGCGCCTGCTGCCTGGGCCTGCGCGGCGATTTTCGCTTCCGCGCCGTCCATCGTTGTCGCGGTAGCGGTGACGGTTTCAGCAGCGAAGGAAGCAAAAGAGGCGGCCATAGCGATTACTGCGACAAAAGTTTTGATGCTTTTCATGAGATAAACCCTTTCATTTAGTTGTTTAGATAAGGCGTTGTGCCTTGATGTGTTAAATAGTAGCCCGCACATCACCAAACAAAAAGCGGAAGGATTTGCTGTCATTGTTCAAATTTACTGATCAACTTTTAACCCGCATTCAAACGCTGCGGGTGGGTGTAGATCGTCGCCCTGCCCGGCTTGCAAAAGCCCACCAGCGTCAGGTTGCAGCGCTCGGCGACTTCCACCGCTAAGGTAGTAGCTGCTGATACCGCGAACAGGATCTCGACGCCGCACATCGCGGCTTTCTGCACCATTTCATAGCTGGCGCGGCTGGATACCAGCGCGGCGCCAGGCAGCCAGCCCTCGCCGATTTCCGCCCGCCGGCCGAGCAGTTTATCCAGCGCCACATGCCGGCCGACGTCTTCAAAACCGCCCGCCAGTTCGCCCGTCGACCGGACCCAGGCGGCCGCGTGGGTGCAGCCGGTGAGTCGGCCGATCGGTTGAAAGTCGTTAAGATGCGCCAGAGCCTGGTCGAGGTTGGCGA
The DNA here is from genome assembly GCF_040061975.1 of Klebsiella sp. GG_Kp146. Taxonomy (NCBI): domain Bacteria; kingdom Pseudomonadati; phylum Pseudomonadota; class Gammaproteobacteria; order Enterobacterales; family Enterobacteriaceae; genus Klebsiella; species Klebsiella sp. GG_Kp146. The sequence goes on along the minus strand of NZ_JBEAHA010000043.1, from coordinate 27,957 downwards.
GATCGAACGTCTGGGTGAACGGCAGCGGCTGGACCGGCTTACCAATATCATTGAGCTGCTCGACGCCGCATACCCCGCAGCCGGTGCGCCCGGCCAGCGCGCGTCGCCGGGCTTTGAGCCCCATAAAACGCCGGCTGGAGAGTTCAATCTGCACCTCAAGGCCGTTGCACATCGACACCACGTCCATGCCGAAAATCTCCCGCCGATGCTCAATAATCCCTTCGGATAAGGAGAAGCCGACGGCGAATTGCTCGAGGTCTTTCGGCGTGGCCATCATCACTACGTGGGAGATACCGTTGTAGACCAGCGCGACGGGGACCTCTTCCGCTAACTCATCTGGCTGAGGGTGTTGCAGATCCTCGCGCTTCCAGAGGGAGACCTGGCGATATCCTGTGATATTCGTCACATTTTCGATTTGTTCGAGAGGCTTCTTGTTCACTTTGCTTTAACCGTATTGGAACAGGCATACACACAATGTGGTATTCTGTTTTTATCCCTTCAGGAATGAGGGAAATATGCCCTAATTCTGAACCTTTGCGGCCTTCACCGCAAAGCAAATAACTACATGTGACAATGTCGAAACAAGGAGCGAACCATGCAGGTCAGCAGAAGGCAGTTCTTTAAGATCTGCGCTGGCGGTATGGCGGGAACCACGGCAGCAGCGCTGGGCTTTGCCCCGGCAACTGCGCTCGCGGAGACACGGCAGTACAAATTGCTGCGCACACGCGAAACCCGTAACACCTGCACATACTGTTCTGTCGGCTGTGGGCTGTTGATGTATAGCCTCGGCGACGGCGCAAAAAACGCCAAAGCATCCATTTTCCATATCGAAGGCGATCCGGATCATCCGGTTAACCGTGGTGCGCTCTGTCCGAAAGGGGCCGGTCTGGTGGACTTTATCCATTCTGAAAGCCGCCTGAAATTCCCGGAATATCGCGCGCCAGGCTCCGATAAATGGCAGCAAATCAGCTGGGACGAAGCGTTCGATCGCATCGCGAAGCTGATGAAAGAGGACCGCGACGCCAACTTTATCGCACAAAACGACGCCGGCACCACCGTCAACCGCTGGTTGACCACCGGGATGCTGTGCGCCTCCGCTTCCAGTAACGAAACCGGCTATTTAACGCAAAAATTCACCCGCGCCCTCGGGATGCTGGCGGTGGATAACCAGGCGCGTGTCTGACACGGACCAACGGTAGCAAGTCTTGCTCCAACATTTGGTCGCGGTGCGATGACCAACCACTGGGTGGATATTAAGAACGCCAACCTGATCGTGGTGATGGGCGGTAACGCCGCTGAAGCGCATCCGGTGGGATTCCGCTGGGCGATGGAAGCCAAAATCCATAACGGTGCCAAACTCATCGTTATCGATCCGCGCTTCACGCGTACAGCGTCGGTGGCTGATTTCTATACCCCGATTCGTTCCGGTACCGACATTACCTTCCTGTCGGGCGTGATCCTGTACCTGCTGAATAACGAAAAATTCAACCGCGAATACACCGAAGCCTACACCAACGCCAGCCTGATCGTGCGTGAGGACTACAGCTTCGACGACGGGCTGTTCAGCGGCTATAACGCAGAAAAACGCCAGTATGACAAAACCAGCTGGAACTATGAGCTGGACGAAAACGGCTTCGCCAAACGCGATACCACGCTGCAACATCCGCGCTGCGTCTGGAACCTGCTGAAGCAGCACGTTTCCCGTTATACCCCGGATGTGGTCGAAAACATCTGCGGTACGCCGAAGGCCGACTTCCTCAAAGTCTGTGAATACATTGCCGAAACCAGCGCGCCGGATAAAACCGCGTCGTTCCTGTACGCTCTCGGCTGGACCCAGCACTCCATCGGCGCGCAGAACATCCGCACCATGGCGATGATCCAGCTGCTGCTCGGCAACATGGGGATGGCAGGCGGCGGCGTCAACGCCCTGCGCGGCCACTCCAATATCCAGGGTCTGACCGACCTCGGCCTGCTCTCTACCAGCCTGCCGGGCTACATGTCGCTGCCTAACGAAAAACAGGCCGACCTGCAGACCTACCTGACGGCTAACACGCCGAAGCCGCTGCTGAAAGACCAGGTCAACTACTGGGGCAACTATCCGAAGTTCTTCGTCTCCATGATGAAAGCCTTCTTCGGCGATAAAGCGACAGCAGAAAACAGCTGGGGCTTTGACTGGCTGCCGAAATGGGATAAGAGCTACGACGTTCTGCAGTACTTCGAGATGATGAATCAGGGCAAAGTGAATGGCTATATTTGCCAGGGCTTTAACCCGGTCGCCTCGTTCCCGAACAAAAACAAGGTCGTCGCTTCCCTGTCGAAGCTGAAGTTCCTCGTGACCATCGACCCGCTCAATACCGAAACGTCCACCTTCTGGCAAAACCACGGTGAGTCGAACGATGTTGACCCGTCGACAATCCAGACCGAAGTGTTCCGTCTGCCGTCCACCTGCTTCGCCGAAGAGAACGGGTCTATCGTCAACTCCGGCCGCTGGCTGCAGTGGCACTGGAAAGGTGCGGACGCCCCGGGGATCGCTGTCACCGATGGCGAAATCCTCGCCGGTATCTTCACTCGCCTGCGTAAGATGTATGCCGAAGAGGGTGGCCCGGCGCCAGAGCCAGTGCTCAACATGACGTGGAATTACTCCACACCGCATGAGCCGGCGTCGGAAGAAGTGGCGATGGAAAGCAACGGTAAAGCGCTGGCGGATATTACCGACCCGGCGACCGGCGCGGTGATCGTCAAGAAAGGGCAGCAGCTGAGCTCCTTCGCACAGCTACGCGACGACGGCACGACCTCCAGCGGCTGCTGGATCTTCGCCGGAAGCTGGACGCCGGAAGGCAACCAGATGGCGCGCCGCGATAACGCCGATCCGTCCGGTCTGGGCAATACGCTGGGCTGGGCCTGGGCATGGCCGCTCAACCGCCGCATCCTGTATAACCGCGCCTCCGCGGACCCACAGGGTAAACCGTGGGATCCTAAACGTCAGTTGCTGAAGTGGGACGGCGCGAAATGGGGCGGCGTGGATATTCCGGACTACAGCGCCGCCGCGCCTGGCAGCGACGTCGGTCCGTTTATCATGCAGCCGGAAGGGATGGGCCGTCTGTTCGCTATCGATAAGATGGCGGAAGGACCGTTCCCGGAACACTACGAGCCGTTTGAAACGCCGCTCGGGACTAACCCGCTGCACCCGAACGTGGTCTCTAACCCAGCCGCTCGCGTCTTCAAAGGCGATCTCGAGCAGATGGGCAAAGCGGAGAAATTCCCGTACGTCGGCACCACTTACCGCCTGACCGAACACTTCCACTACTGGACCAAGCACGCGCTGCTTAACGCCATCGCGCAGCCGGAGCAGTTTGTGGAGATCGGTGAAAAACTGGCGAATAAGCTTGGCATCAGCCATGGCGATACCGTCAAGGTCTCCTCCAACCGCGGCTACATCAAGGCCAAGGCGGTGGTGACCAAACGTATTCGCACGCTGAAAGTGGACGGTAAGGATATCGATACCATCGGCATTCCTATTCACTGGGGCTATGAGGGCGTGGCGAAAAAAGGCTTTATTGCCAATACCCTGACGCCGTTCGTCGGTGATGCGAACACGCAGACGCCGGAGTTCAAAGCTTTCCTCGTGAACGTGGAAAAGGTGTAACGGAGACGACTTATGGCTTATCAATCGCAAGATATTATTCGTCGTTCCGCGACTAACGGTTTCACCCCCGCGCCTCAGGCGCGGGACCACCAGCAGGAGGTGGCGAAGCTTATCGACGTCACCACCTGTATCGGCTGCAAAGCCTGTCAGGTGGCCTGCTCCGAATGGAACGATATTCGTGATGAAGTCGGTCACAACGTCGGGGTGTATGACAACCCGGCGGACCTGACCGCCAAGTCATGGACGGTAATGCGCTTCTCGGAAGTGGAGCAAAACGACAAGCTGGAATGGCTCATCCGCAAAGATGGCTGCATGCACTGCGCCGATCCGGGCTGCCTGAAGGCCTGCCCGTCAGAAGGCGCGATCATTCAGTACGCCAACGGCATCGTCGATTTCCAGTCCGAGCAGTGCATCGGCTGCGGTTACTGTATCGCCGGCTGTCCTTTCGATGTGCCACGTCTGAACCCGGAAGACAACCGCGTCTACAAATGTACCCTGTGCGTAGACCGCGTCACCGTCGGCCAGGAACCGGCCTGCGTGAAAACCTGCCCAACCGGCGCCATCCACTTTGGCTCCAAAGAGGATATGAAAACGCTGGCCGGCGAGCGCGTGGCTGAGCTGAAAACCCGCGGTTACGACAATGCGGGCCTGTACGATCCGGCCGGCGTCGGCGGCACCCACGTCATGTACGTGCTGCACCATGCCGACAAGCCGAATCTGTACCACGGCCTGCCGGAAAACCCGGAGATCAGCCAGACCGTCAAGTTCTGGAAAGGCATCTGGAAACCGCTGGCGGCCGTCGGCTTCGCCGCGACCTTCGCAGCCAGTATCTTCCACTACGTCGGCGTCGGTCCGAACCGCGCGGAAGAGGAAGAGGACAACCTGCATGAAGAGAAAGACGAGGTGCGCAAATGAAACGACGTGACACCATCGTGCGCTACACGGCGCCGGAACGCATCAACCACTGGGTCACCGCCTTCTGCTTCATCCTGGCGGCGGTAAGCGGGTTAGGCTTTTTCTTCCCGTCCTTTAACTGGCTGATGCATATCCTCGGCACGCCGCAGCTGGCGCGAATTCTCCACCCATTCGTCGGGGTGGTGATGTTCGCGTCGTTCATCATCATGTTTTTCCGTTACTGGCACCACAACCTAATCAATCGGGATGATATCTTTTGGGCGAAGAATATTCGTAAGATCGTCGTCAACGAGGAGGTAGGCGATACCGGGCGCTATAACTTCGGCCAGAAATGCGTATTCTGGGCGGCGATTATCTTCCTGGTACTGCTGCTGGTGAGCGGTGTGATCATCTGGCGTCCGTATTTTGCGCCGGCTTTCTCAATCCCGGTGATCCGATTTGCGCTGATGCTGCATTCATTTGCCGCAGTGGCGTTAATTGTGGTTATCATGGTGCATATCTACGCCGCCCTCTGGGTGAAAGGCACCATTACCGCGATGGTGGAAGGCTGGGTCACCAGTACGTGGGCGAAGAAACATCACCCGCGCTGGTACCGAGAGGTCCGCCAGAAACAGGAAAAGTCATCTGAATGAGTATTCGCATAATCCCGCAAGACGAGCTGGGTTCGAGCGAGAAACGCACGGCGGAAGCCATTCCGCCGCTACTGTTCCCCAGACTGAAAAATTTGTATAACCGCCGCGCTGAACGCCTGCGCGAGCTGGCCGCCAACAACCCGCTGGGCGATTATCTGCGCTTTGCCGCGCTGATCGCCCATGCCCAGGAAGTGGTGCTGTACGACCATCCGCTGCAGATGGATCTCACCGCCCGCATTAAAGCGGCCAGCGAACAGGGCAAGCCGCCGCTGGATATCCACGTCCTGCCGCGCGACAAACACTGGCATAAGCTGCTGCACTCGCTGATTGCCGAGCTGAAGCCGGAGATGAGCGGCCCGGCGCTGGCGGTGATTGAGAATCTGGAAAAAGCCTCTGAGCAGGAGCTGGAGCAGATGGCCAGCGCGCTGTTTGCTTCCGACTTCGCCTCGGTCAGCAGCGATAAAGCGCCGTTCATCTGGGCCGCGCTGTCGCTCTACTGGGCGCAGATGGCCAGTCTGATCCCAGGGAAAGCGCGCGCCGAATACGGCGAACAGCGCCAGTTCTGCCCGGTGTGCGGCTCGATGCCGGTCTCCAGCATCGTGCAGATCGGTACCACCCAGGGGCTGCGCTATCTGCACTGCAATCTGTGCGAAACCGAGTGGCACGTGGTACGCGTCAAATGTAGCAATTGCGAACAGAGCCGCGATCTGCACTACTGGTCACTGGACAACGAGCAGGCTGCGGTGAAAGCTGAAAGCTGTGGCGACTGCGGAACCTACCTGAAGATTATGTATCAGGAGAAGGATCCGAAAGTCGAAGCCGTCGCCGACGATTTGGCATCCCTGGTGCTCGACGCCCGCATGGAGCAGGAAGGCTTCGCCAGAAGCTCAATAAACCCGTTCATGTTCCCCGGCGAAGGGGAGTAAGTTCTCATCAAACCGGGAAGCACTTGCGACCCGGTCTTTCAATGCGCTTCTATAAAGCTCATCTTGCTACGCCATTGGCTTACAGTAATCGAATCAGGCTCGTACAGCTACCAGTCACACATTACAAGTGCCAAACCGCAGTATCCAGCACCTCGGCCGGCGTACACGCATTTTTGCGAGCCGCTTTCCAGAACGTAAAGGCGATCTCATCAAGTCTGTCTTTTCGCCATAATCCAGGCTATAACACTGGATATTAAAACAGTATAAGGAACTTCACATGGCGCTGGAAAAAGGGATTGCTTCGCTGGTTGAGGCGTTTATTGCGGCAGAGCGTCCGTCATCACGCGATCAATATATTGATGATCGGAGAGCCGGCTATATCGCCAGCGCGGTGCTCGCCGGGGAGATGGAAACCAGAGTGCGGGTGGAGGATATCACGCTGGAGGGGATGAACTTCCGCATCGTTTCACCGCCCACCGCCAGCGGCTTGTTGCCGACACTTATCTACTACCACGGCGGCTGTTTTGTCAGCGGCGGCTTTGCCACCCACGACAATCAGCTCCGTCAGCTAGCCTGGTTCAGCGGCTGCCGGGTGATCGCCGTGCAGTACCGCCTGGCGCCGGAGCATACCTTTCCGGCAGCGCACGATGACGCAGAACAAGGTGTCATGATTATCCACCGACACGCGGAGCAGCTTGGCGTTGACGCATCACGCATCACCCTGGCTGGCGACAGCGCCGGCGGGCACCTCGCTCTGGTAACGGCCCTGCGCCTGAAAGCGAATACGGCGTGGCAACCCGCGCAACTGATTCTGATTTATCCCATGCTTGACCCCACCGCCAGCATGGCGAGCTACGTCAGCAACGGCGCTGACTATGTGATTACCCGGGACACGCTGCTGAGCGGCTATGAAATGTACCTCGCCTCGACGCCGGCGAACCATCCGGATGCCAGTCCGCTCTGGCGCGACGATTTTCACGGTCTGCCGCCGGTGCATATTCTGACGGCGGAGTTCGATCCTTTACGCGACGAGGGCGAAGCGCTGCATCGAAGGCTGATGGCGCAAGGGGTGGAGAGTTCCTGTCAGCGCTATCTGGGGGTGATCCACGGCTTCTTTCAGCTGGGGGGGATCAGCCGCGCCGCGCGAGAGGCCATGCGGGATATCGCCTGGCGCGTAGCATCGCCAGGACGATAACCGCCCGGGGCTACTCTTCCTCGTTGCCGCCCTCTTCGTAAGAGCCAAAGGGCTTCGCCGGCAGCACGATGTAGATCCCCTCGAATACGGCGCCCTGTTTATCGTCGCCAAAAAGCTCCACCTGCATTTGCACGCGGGCTTTACGCCCACGCGCCAGACGGTCAAGATCGCCGCTCAGCGAACCGAGGTCGGCAATGGCGCTGGGGCGGCCGCTAATGGGCTGACTGTAGCGGATGTGCGCATCCGCCAGAATGATGGTGCCCCCCAGGTGCCGCTCGCGCAGCATCAGCCAGATAAGCCCCCATCCGGTTAAGGTGGCGAGAGAGAACAAGCTGCCGGCAAACAGCGTGTGGTGCGGATTCTGATTCCCCGCTTCCGGCATGGTAGTAATAAATTTCTGCCCGGTGTACTGCTGAATGCGCACGCCCATCTTTTCACTCAGCGGGATATGCTGATACCACGCCTGCTGTAGCTGCGCGCACCAGTCGCCGCGGTGGAGAATATCGTCCAGCGACGCGACCGGTTTAATCATCAGGAAATGACGGATCGGCGTGGTGGTCGGGGTAGTAATCTCCCCCTGATTGACAAAGCCGAGCTTGGCGAAAAACTCTACCGCATCTTCGCGAGCGCTACAGGTGACCCGCTTAACCCCTTCCTGACGCGCGACGGACTCGAGGGTCATCGCCATCAGCGTACCCAGCCCTTTATCCTGCACCGAGGGATGAACGGCCATAAAGCGAATGGAAGCTTCATTCTCCGCATTGATATATAGCCGGCCGACGGCCACCAGGTTGCCCTCTTCATCCACCACCATCTGATGATGCGCCATCGCATCCCAGGCGTCACGTTCCGAACCCTTAGGCTGATGCAGCGGCTTACGCAGCATTTCCCAACGGAACTGATAGTAGCTCTCTAACTCTTCTGCTGTTTGCGGTACACGAAGGTGATACATAGTCGTACTCTCTTTTGTTACCCGCAGCCTGCCCGGAAGCTGGGTCATACCTGCAACCAAAAGGTCACGGGACCATCATTGACCAAAGAAACCTGCATATCCGCAGCGAATCTTCCGGTCTGGGTGTTCATTTCCTGCTGGCGACAGCGGGCGACAAAATACTCATACAGCGCCTCAGCGCGGTCCGGAGCAGCACCTTTCGAGAAGCTCGGCCGCATCCCCCGCTCGGTATCGGCCGCCAGCGTAAATTGCGAAACCACCAGCACGCTGCCGCCCGCCTGCTGAACATTCAGGTTCATTTTCCCCTCCGCATCGCTGAAGATGCGGTAGCCCAGCACGCGCTCGCAGAGGCGATTCGCTTTTTGTTCATCATCGTCTTTTTCGACCCCCAGCAGCACCAGAAGCCCCGGGCCAATTTCGCCCGTCACTTCGTCCGCCACGGTAACGCTTGCACGGGATACGCGTTGAATTAATGCAATCATGGTTGTTCTGTTTCTTCTGTTTTAAGTTTGCGGTATTCACCGAGAGTGACAGTAATTTCAGCGCCAAGCAAGACGATACACCAGGTCCAGTACACCCAGACGAACAAAATCGGCACCACCGAAATCACGCCATAAATGAGCTGATAGGACGGAAAGGTGGTGATATAGAGGGCAAACGCTTTTTTACCTGCCTCGAACAGCAGCGCCGCCACCAGCGCCCCGATCACCGCGTCGCGGTTCCGCACCTGGGTGGTGGGTACAATACTGTAGAGCAGCCAGAATGCTGCCCAGGAGAGGATCAGCGGGAAAAGGCGGAGCAGATTATCAATTACGCCGTCCAGGTCGCTTGCCCAGCGCAGCGACAGCAGATAGGAACTGATCGCCAGGCTGGCGCCCGCCAGCAGCGGACCAAGGGTCAGGATCATCCAGTAGACGGCAAAGGAGTAAACTTTGGGCCGGCTGCGCGTGCTGCGCCAGATGGTGTTTAGCGCGCTGTCGATCGAGTACATCAGCAGCAGCGAGGTCACGATCAGGCCAAAGGCGCCTACGGCGGTCATGCGGCTGGAATTGGCGACGAACTGCTCGATATATCCCTGGATCACATCCCCGGTCGCCGGAATAAAATTGGCGAAGATAAAATGGCGGATCTGCACGCTGACTTCGGAGAACATGGGGAAGGCCGCAAACAGCGCGAACACGACGGCAATCAGCGGCACCAGGGACAGTAATGACACATAGGCGAGGTTCCCCGCCAGGGTGGTCATATGGTCTTCATCAATACGCCGCCACAGCAGCTTAAGCCACGCCAGCAGCGGCCGGGTATGGTGGAGTAATTTTTGATGAACGGTTCTTAGCATAGCTGTTTCGCGAAATAGTCAGGGATGGTCTTCTTCCCGGTCACCAGAATACTGGTGATCCCCAACCGGTTAGCCCCTGCTATATTATCGACGTTATCATCAAAAAAGACCGTATCTGCGGCGGAAAAACCCTCTTCTTCCAGTACTCGCTGATAAATTTGCGCTTCAGGCTTACGCATTCCCATCTCCTGAGACAGATAGATGCGATCGGCGGCAGCGCGCACTTCCGGGTATTCATCCGGCCAGAACGTGGTGTGAAGACGATTGGTATTGGAGAGCACCACCACGCGATGGCCCTGGGCACGCAGTTTTTGCATGATCGCAATCACTTCCGGACGCAGCGCGACAAACACCGCCTGCCAGCCGTGAGCAAACTGCTCATAGCTGAGGGACATATTCATTTCATGGCACATGGCGGCGGCAAAATCTTCATCGCTGAGCTCGCCGCGCTCATGCTGATGGAATGCCTCTCCCATGGTGAAATGCTGCTTCAGCGTCGCCAGCGGGATGCGGGTTAAATCGCTCCAGGCCCCCAATACCCGGTTGAAGTCAATGTCGACAATCACATTACCTAAATCAAAGATATAGAGCATTTTCGTCTCCTTCCGCGCCGTGGAAAATTAACTTTAGCGGGAAAGGCAGGATTTGACTATTGGCGTGTGATGCAGGAATCAAAAAAAGAAACCCCGCCGGAGAGGCGGGGTTTTACGAACAACAAGAAGAATAAATTACTCTTCTTTTGCACCGCGCATTGCGCGTTTACGGTCGTTCTCGGTCAGGTGACGTTTACGGATACGGATAGAGGTCGGAGTGACTTCTACCAGTTCGTCGTCATCGATGAACTCCAGAGCCTGCTCCAGGGTCATCTTAACCGGCGGAACCAGAACCGTGGCTTCGTCAGTACCGGACGCACGCATGTTGGTCAGTTTCTTACCGGTCAGGCAGTTTACCGTCAGGTCGTTAGAACGGCTGTGAATACCGATGATCTGGCCTTCGTAAACTTCCGCACCGTGACCGAGGAACAGCTTACCGCGATCCTGCAGACCGAACAGGGCGAACGCTACCGCTTTACCCTGACCGTTGGAGATCAGCACGCCGTTGTTACGCTGGCCCACTTCGCCCGGACGAACGTCGTCGTAGTGGCTGAAGGTGGAGTACAGCAGACCGGTACCGGAGGTCATGGTCATGAACTCTGAACGGAAGCCGATCAAACCGCGGCTTGGGATCACGTAGTCGAGACGTACGCGGCCTTTTCCGTCCGGATTCATGTTTTTCAGGTCGCCTTTACGCTCGCCCAGCGCCTGCATAACAGAACCCTGGTGCTGCTCTTCGACGTCCAGCGTCACGTTCTCGAACGGCTCTTGTTTACGGCCGTCGATTTCACGGAAGATAACTTTCGGACGGGAAACCGCCATCTCGAAACCTTCACGACGCATGTTTTCAATCAGAACGGACAGGTGCAGTTCACCACGGCCGGAAACGCGGAACGCATCAGCGTCTTCGGTTTCTTCAACGCGCAGCGCAACGTTGTGCACCAGCTCTTTGTTCAGGCGGTCCAGAATCTGGCGAGAGGTAACGAACTTACCTTCTTTACCGCAGAACGGAGAGGTGTTGACGTTGAAGAACATGGAAACGGTCGGTTCATCGACGGACAGAGCCGGCAGCGCTTCGACATTCTGCGGGTCGCAGATGGTGTCGGAGATGTTCAGCTCGCCCAGACCGGTGATCGCGATGATGTCGCCAGCTTCAGCTACGTCGCTCTCGATACGCTCAAGACCCAGGTGGGTCAGTACTTTACCGACTTTACCGTTACGGGTTTTGCCTTCGCTATCGATGATAGTGACCTGCTGGTTCGGCTTCACTTTACCGCGTTTGATGCGGCCGATGCCGATGACGCCAACGTAGTTGTTGTAGTCCAGCTGGGAGATCTGCATCTGCAGCGGACCGTCAAGGTCAACGTCCGGCGCCGGCACGCGATCGACAATCGCCTGGTACAGCGGGGTCATGTCTTCAGCCATGTCTTCGTGGTCCAGACCCGCGATACCGTTCAGCGCGGACGCGTAAACGATCGGGAAGTCCAGCTGTTCGTCGGTCGCGTCGAGGTTAACGAACAGGTCGAACACCTGATCGACAACCCAGTCCGGACGCGCGCCCGGGCGGTCAACTTTGTTGATGACCACGATCGGCTTCAGACCGTGGGCAAAAGCTTTTTTGGTCACGAAGCGCGTTTGCGGCATCGGGCCATCAAAGGCATCTACCACCAGCAGCACAGAGTCAACCATGGACATAACACGCTCAACTTCACCTCCGAAGTCGGCGTGCCCAGGGGTATCAACGATGTTGATACGGTAATCATTCCATTTGATTGCGGTGTTTTTCGCGAGGATGGTAATCCCACGCTCTTTCTCCAAATCGTTGGAGTCCATCACACGTTCTTGTGCTTCAGTACGTGCGTCGAACGTACCGGATTGCTGTAGCAGCTTGTCAACCAGGGTAGTTTTACCATGGTCAACGTGCGCGATGATGGCGATATTACGCAGATTTTCGATCACAACTTTGCCTCAGGCATTAGAAATAGCGCGTTATTGTACACGTATTAAGCGAAGGACTGAACAGGATCACAAACATCCTCCGCAAACAAGTATTGCAGAGTTTCTTTGTGACCGCTTTCACGGAGCGATAAAAGGGCACCGTAACAAAAATTGCACCAAAATGGTGCTCAATGTTCACACTGAGGCACTATTTTGGTGCATTATCTCCATCATGGTGCAGTCCTTTTGCACTATGGTGCGCATGATACAGCGTTTTATGGGGCATTTAAAAGTTGGCACAGATTTCGCTTTATATTTTTTAAGGCAACAACGCCACTTTTAAGCAGTATGAAGTTTTCGTTACCACGACGACAATGACCAATCCGGGAGAGTTTAAGTATGTCCGCTGAACACGTTTTGACGATGCTGAACGAGCACGAAGTGAAGTTTGTCGATCTGCGCTTCACCGATACCAAAGGTAAAGAACAGCACGTCACGATTCCGTCTCATCAGGTAAATGCCGAATTCTTCGAAGAAGGCAAAATGTTTGATGGCTCCTCGATTGGTGGCTGGAAAGGTATCAACGAATCTGACATGGTCCTGATGCCGGACGCTTCCACCGCGGTCATTGACCCGTTCTACGAAGAACCGACCCTGATCATCCGCTGCGATATCCTCGAGCCTGGCACCCTGCAGGGCTATGACCGTGACCCGCGCTCCATCGCGAAACGCGCTGAAGAGTACCTGCGCGCTACCGGCATCGCTGACACCGTCCTGTTCGGGCCAGAACCAGAATTCTTCCTGTTCGACGACATCCGTTTCGGCGCCTCTATCTCCGGCTCCCATGTCGCGATCGATGACATCGAAGGTGCGTGGAACTCCTCCACCAAATACGAAGGCGGTAACAAAGGTCACCGTCCGGGCGTGAAAGGGGGTTACTTCCCGGTTCCGCCAGTAGACTCTTCTCAGGATATCCGTTCCACCATGTGTATGATCATGGAAGAGATGGGCCTGGTTGTTGAAGCTCACCACCACGAAGTGGCTACCGCAGGTCAGAACGAAGTGGCAACCCGCTTCAACACCATGACCAAAAAAGCGGACGAAATTCAGATTTACAAATACGTTGTTCACAACGTCGCTCACCGCTTCGGTAAAACCGCGACCTTTATGCCGAAACCGATGTTCGGCGACAACGGTTCCGGTATGCACTGCCATATGTCTCTGGCGAAGAACGGCACCAACCTGTTCTCCGGCGACAAATACGCAGGTCTGTCTGAGCAGGCGCTGTTCTACATCGGCGGCGTAATCAAACACGCTAAAGCCATCAACGCCCTGGCGAACCCGACCACCAACTCCTACAAGCGTCTGGTCCCGGGTTACGAAGCGCCGGTTATGCTGGCTTACTCTGCCCGTAACCGCTCTGCCTCCATCCGTATTCCGGTGGTGACCTCTCCGAAAGCGCGTCGTATCGAAGTGCGCTTCCCGGACCCGGCTGCCAACCCGTACCTGTGCTTTGCGGCGCTGCTGATGGCTGGCCTTGATGGTATCAAGAACAAAATCCATCCGGGCGAAGCAATGGACAAAAACCTGTACGACCTGCCGCCGGAAGAAGCGAAAGAGATCCCGCAGGTTGCCGGTTCTCTGGAAGAAGCCCTGCAGGCCCTGGATGCTGACCGCGAGTTCCTGACAGCTGGCGGCGTATTCACTAATGACGCTATCGATGCTTACATCGCCCTGCGTCTGGAAGAGAACGACCGCGTACGCATGACTCCGCATCCGGTTGAGTTCGAACTGTACTACAGCGTCTAATTTTGCTGTAAATCCAGGGTATGTCGTGTTGTGGCGCGGGATGCCCGGGATATTTTGTTGCCGTGGAAACTTTCAGCCCATCTCAGGATGGGCTTTTTTCTCCACCAACACGCTGATCTCGCGAGCTTTTTACCGATAAAAAGCTATACTGCACTAAATTGGTGCACTCTTTTTCAGGAGACTGTCGAATGGCAACAGGCACACTGCCCGATGCTGGGCAGATCCTTAACTCTCTTATCAACAGTATCTTACTGGTCGATGACGACCTGGCGGTGCACTTTGCCAATCCTGCGGCCCAGCAGCTACTGGCGCAGAGTTCGCGCAAACTGTTTGGCACCCCGTTACCTGAGCTGTTGAGCTATTTCTCATTGAATATCGGGCTGATGCAGGAGAGTCTGCAGGCGGGCCAGGGTTTTACCGATAACGAAGTGACGCTGGTTATCGATGGCCGCTCGCATATCCTGTCGCTGACCGCCCAGCGGCTGCCGGAAGGCTTTATTCTGCTGGAAATGGCGCCGATGGATAACCAGCGCCGCCTGAGCCAGGAGCAGCTGCAGCACGCGCAGCAGGTCGCCGCCCGCGATCTGGTCCGCGGCCTGGCGCACGAGATTAAAAACCCGTTAGGCGGCCTGCGCGGCGCGGCACAGCTGCTCAGCAAAGCCCTGCCCGACCCGGCGCTAACGGAATATACCAAAGTGATCATCGAGCAGGCCGACCGGCTGAGAAATCTGGTCGATCGCCTGCTCGGGCCACAGCATCCGGGCATGCACGTTACCGAAAGCATCCACAAGGTCGCCGAACGGGTAGTGAAACTGGTCTCGATGGAGTTGCCGGACAACGTGAAGTTGATCCGTGATTACGACCCCAGCCTGCCGGAACTCCCCCACGACCCGGATCAAATTGAACAGGTGTTGCTGAACATCGTCCGTAATGCGCTGCAGGCGCTGGGGCCGGAAGGGGGCGAAATTGTTCTCCGTACCCGGACCGCTTTCCAGCTGACGCTGCACGGGGTGCGTTATCGCCTCGCCGCCCGTATTGACGTCGAAGATAATGGCCCGGGTATTCCGCCCCAGCTCCAGGATACGTTGTTTTATCCGATGGTCAGCGGCCGCGAAGGCGGTACCGGCCTGGGCTTATCTATCGCCCGCAGCCTTATCGATCAGCACTCCGGCAAAATTGAATTCACCAGCTGGCCGGGTCATACCGAATTTTCGGTATACCTGCCTATTCGGAAGTAGAGGTGTTTATGCAACGAGGGATAGCCTGGATCGTTGATGACGATAGCTCCATCCGCTGGGTGCTTGAACGCGCGCTCACCGGAGCCGGCTTGAGCTGCACAACGTTCGAAAGCGGCAATGAGGTGCTAGATGCCCTCACCACCAAAACCCCGGATGTACTGCTGTCAGATATCCGTATGCCGGGAATGGATGGCCTGGCGCTGCTCAAACAGATTAAGCAGCGTCATCCAATGCTTCCGGTCATCATAATGACCGCGCATTCCGATCTGGACGCCGCGGTCAGCGCTTATCAACAAGGCGCGTTTGATTATCTGCCCAAACCTTTTGATATCGATGAAGCCGTCGCCCTCGTCGACCGGGCGATTAGCCACTATCAGGAGCAGCAGCAGCCGCGAAATGCGCCGATAAGCAGCCCCACCGCCGATATCATTGGCGAGGCGCCGGCCATGCAGGATGTCTTTCGCATTATTGGCCGTCTGTCGCGCTCATCCATCAGCGTGCTGATCAATGGCGAATCCGGTACCGGTAAAGAGCTTGTCGCTCATGCCCTGCATCGTCATAGCCCGCGCTCAAAAGCGCCATTTATCGCGCTGAATATGGCGGCGATCCCCAAGGACCTGATCGAATCGGAACTGTTTGGGCATGAAAAAGGGGCCTTTACCGGCGCCAATACCGTCCGTCAGGGTCGCTTTGAACAGGCTGACGGCGGTACGCTGTTCCTGGATGAAATTGGCGATATGCCGCTGGATGTCCAGACTCGCCTGCTGCGCGTTCTGGCGGATGGCCAGTTTTATCGCGTGGGCGGTTACGCGCCGGTGAAGGTCGATGTGCGGATCATCGCCGCCACCCACCAGAATCTGGAGCAGCGGGTGCAGGAGGGGAAATTCCGTGAAGATTTATTCCACCGCCTGAACGTGATCCGGGTGCATTTGCCGCCGCTGCGCGAGCGTCGGGAAGATATTCCTCGTCTGGCCCGCCATTTTCTGCAGATTGCCGCCCGCGAGCTAGGTGTTGAAGCCAAACAGCTGCATCCGGAAACGGAGACAGCGCTGACCCGCCTGGCGTGGCCGGGCAACGTTCGCCAGCTGGAAAACACCTGTCGCTGGCTCACCGTCATGGCCGCCGGCCAGGAGGTGCTGACGCAGGATCTGCCGAGCGAACTGTTTGAGACCACCATTCCTGATAGCCCGACGCAGATGCAGCCAGACAGCTGGGCGACGCTGCTGGGTCAGTGGGCCGATCGGGCGCTGCGCTCCGGTCATCAAAACCTGCTCTCAGAAGCGCAACCCGAAATGGAACGCACGCTGCTGACAACCGCCCTGCGTCATACTCAAGGACATAAACAGGAGGCTGCGCGCCTGCTGGGATGGGGTCGTAATACCCTGACGCGTAAGCTAAAAGAGTTGGGTATGGAGTAGGGTTTAACGGCGTGATGAAAAATAGCCGATCAGCGCAAAGTGCTGCTATTTTGTACTTTACTGTTCCGATGAGTTGAGTATGATCGTGCCCGGCATTAGGGGAGAGCATCATGTTTGAATCACTGGTGAGTATGATATCGAGCGGCGCCGCTGCGAGTCACACGCCGCAAACGGCAGTCGCTGCCGTGCTGTGCGCTGCGCTGGTCGGGCTGTTCAGCTAATTGTTCCCCCTCTCCTGCGGGAGAGGGGGAAAACATTAAATCACCCGTGAGAACTGCTGCATCCGAGCCTTTTGCCGGAGATAGGCATCAAAGCACATGCAGATGTTGCGGATCAGCAGGCGGCCTTTCGCCGTTACCTGGATAGCCTTACTCTCCACCACCACCAGCCCGTCATGCGCCAGCGGCGCCAGCAGTTTCAGGTCCTCGGCAAAATAAGTCTGAAAATCCACGGCCCACTGCGCTTCGACGGCATCAATATCCAGACGGAAGTTACAGATCAACGCCTTAATCACGTCGCGACGCAAACAGTCGTCACGGGTTAACGCGATCCCGCGCCACAGGGCGTTCCCTTGCTCTGCCACCTGCTGGTAGTACTGCTTCAGCTCTTTTTGGTTCTGAGCGTAGCTGTCGCCAATCATGCTGATCGCAGACACGCCCATCCCCAGCAAATCGGTATCGCCCTGAGTGGTGTAGCCCTGGAAATTGCGATGCAGTACGCCGTGACGTTGCGCGACCGCTAATTCATCATCAGGACGCGCGAAGTGGTCCATGCCGATAAACTGATAGCCCGCCGCCGTCAGCGAGCCGATGGTCTCCTGGAGGATCTCCAGCTTCTGTTCAGCAGAGGGCAGATCGGCATCTTTAATTTTGCGCTGTGCGGCAAAGAGCGTGGGCAGATGCGCGTAGTTAAACACGCTCAGGCGGTCAGGGTTGAGCTCGGCGACCTTTTGCAGGGTGAAGGCAAAGCTCTCCGGCGTTTGCTTCGGCAGGCCGTAGATGAGGTCGATATTGGTCGAAGTAAATCCAATCTCCCGCGCATGGCGAAGCAAGTCAAAGATGAACGCTTCGTCCTGCTCGCGGTTAACCAGACGCTGAACCTCTTTATTGAAGTCCTGCACGCCCATACTCAGGCGGTTGAAACCCTCAGCGCGTAAATGATCGAGGACATCCAGCTCGATTTCACGCGGATCGACCTCGATAGAGATCTCGGCTTCGGCGCTGAAATGAAAATGGGTACGCAACAGATCCATCAGGCGACTGATTTGCGCCTTATTGAGATAGGTCGGCGTGCCGCCTCCCCAGTGCAGTTGCTTAACCTGACGGTTGGCAAACAGCGGCGCGCGGTGGATGATCTCCTGTTCAAGGAGATCGAGATACTGATCGGCCTTATGCTGCTGGCGGGTGACGATCTTATTGCAGCCGCAGAAATAACACAGCTTATGGCAAAACGGGATATGCACATACAGCGACAGGGGACGCTGTGGGTAACGGGCCACAGCGGCATCGAATTCCGCCGCGCCGAATTGTGGTGAAAACTCCAGCGCGGTGGGATACGAGGTATAGCGCGGCCCGGAATAGTTATATTTCTGGATCAGGGCCAGATCCCAGTCGATTATCTGCTCAGACATGCTCACTCCTTCCGATGGTGCCGCCGACGGGTACGCCGTCCCGGCCCCACCGCACCGCGGGTCATGAGCCGGTTGCGCAGCCATTTCTGACGCCGCGACAACCGTCGTAGTTTAACGAATAACCACAGCAGATAACATATAACCAGAAGGGTTATAAGCAGTACCGGGGATCCGATGGGATGCAAATGTTAGTTTCCACCCTTCAGCAGACGCATCATATCTTCCTGACGCTCTTCCTCTTCTTCATCTTCGTCATCGTAAGAGAGGCCGAGCTGCTGCATCAGCTCATCAATACGATCCAGTTTGGCATCCACCCAGCTCTGCTCTTCAGCATTCAGGGTACCGCCCTCTTCCAGACGTTCCAGCAGCGCGTCCAGGCGCTCATCATTCTCCAGCAACTCCAGCTCAGCCTGCGGTGAAAGCATAGGTTTCTCGCTCTTTGGTTTATGCTGCTTGGGAGCTGGAGCGCTGCTTTCGCTCGCGCCCAGCGGGATTGGTTTTTTGCTGCCCACGCGCGGATCTTGCGCCTGGCGCTGTTTTTTACCCGCTGAAGCCGCATCGCCGCCGTTCGCGCGACTTCCTGCCGCGTGGCCACGATGTTTCTTCTGCCGTTTGCGATCGCGAGCTTCCTGATTTAACTCTTCACGCGACTTGCGGCCGGATTTGCCACGGGTGGCGGATGTCGGTTTTTTCATGGTGTGTAATCTTCAGACAGTATTATTCAGTATAGAATTGAGGCGGAATCTAGCAGAAAGCAAGCAAAGAAAAAAGGCGACAGATTACTCTGTCGCCTTTTTCCTCACTGACCACCCTTAACGGGCTCTTCTTTCCCTGTTCGCTAACGACTTACCCTGTCTTTCCCTTAGCGTCCAACGGTCCCTGTTTCTTCCTTTTCCCTTTGAAACGTTTCCAAAACGCGTGTCATCCTGACAATCCTGTGGTCTTCGCCTCCTGGCGCTTCCTGACCCCTCGTCCTGAGTCCTCATCCTTTTCAGCATCCTCGCCGTTGTGTATTACTTTACCGTGTTGACAAAAATCGACAACCAGTCTGGCCGTTAAAAATCTACTTTCAGATTTCTCTATTTTTATAATTTATTTAGTTTCATATGGTTATGATTTATTGGCCTTATTTTTCTCAGGCATGTCCTATACGAAGAATAGCCAATGTCTCACAAAGTGCAGGGTTTTTACTTACAGAACCGGCGTGCGGTAAAAACAGCCTTTTTCTGCTGTTCAGGTATAATCCCTGCCATAGCCTGTTTTAACGGAGACGACCGTCTTGACCAACTGGAATTATCAACTGACGCACTTTGTCACCAGCGCGCCAGATATCCGCCATCTTCCTGCCGATACTGGTATTGAAGTGGCATTCGCCGGCCGCTCCAATGCGGGAAAATCCAGCGCACTGAATACGCTGACCAACCAGAAAAGCCTGGCGCGGACCTCCAAAACGCCCGGACGTACACAGCTGATTAACCTGTTCGAAGTTGCCGAAGGCAAACGCCTGGTCGACCTGCCCGGCTATGGTTATGCGCAAGTCCCGGAAGAGATGAAGATCAAGTGGCAGCGCGCGCTGGGAGAATATCTGGAAAAACGTCTGTGCCTGAAGGGCCTGGTGGTTCTGATGGACATTCGCCACCCGCTTAAAGATCTCGATCAGCAGATGATCCAATGGGCGGTAGAAAGCGATATTCAGGTGCTGGTGCTGCTGACCAAAGCCGATAAGCTCGCCAGCGGCGCGCGTAAAGCGCAAGTGAATATGGTGCGTGAAGCGGTACTGGCCTTCAATGGCGATGTCCAGGTTGAACCCTTCTCCTCGCTGAAAAAATCTGGCGTGGATAAGCTGCGACAGAAGCTGGATAGCTGGTTTAACGAAATCCCGCCGCAGGAAGAAGAGCGCGCCGCAGACGAGTAATCGTCACGAACAGCCGGATAAGAGCGTACCGCGCCTTATCCGGGTTCCTCTCCAGAATCAAGCACAAGCGTGTCCTGTCCCTTTGCCACTTTTCTTTCGCGCAATAAAAAACGCCCCGGTCATAAATGACCGGGGCGGCTAAAATATTCAGCCAAATCCGATTACGTGAAGTAAAAGGTCTGAAAGATAGAACATCTTACCTCTGTACCCTACGCGAATAACTCTACTCTTCTTTCGCTCACGGATAAAGCATTTTTTGTAGTTTTTTTTCACTATTTACATAGCAAATTCAAATGATCCTCACAAAACTCTATAAGTTATGTTGCTTACTTACAGAAAATCGCGTTGCGCTTTGTATACTTAGTGCGCTTGATCCCAGTTTTCTCCGCTGCCCACTTCCACCAGCAACGGTACCGCCAGCGTAGTGCTGTTCTCCATCAGTTCGTGGATCTTTTTCGATACGGCATCAAGCTCATCTTTATGCACTTCAAAGACCAGTTCATCGTGAACCTGCATGATCATCCGCACGCGAGGCTTCTCGCTGCGCAGCCATTCATCAACGGCAATCATCGCCCGCTTGATGATATCCGCAGCCGTCCCCTGCATCGGGGCGTTAATCGCCGCACGTTCCGCACCGGCGCGACGAGCGCCATTGCTGGACTTGATATCCGGTAAATAGAGTCGACGGCCATCCAGCGTTTCAACATAACCTTGCTCCTTCGCCTGCGCGCGGGTGCGCTCCATATACTCCAGCACGCCCGGATAACGCTCGAAATAAAGATCCATGTACTTCTGCGCTTCTTTACGCGGGATGTTCAGCTGGCGGGCCAGGCCAAAGGCGCTCATGCCATAGATCAGACCGAAGTTGATAGCTTTCGCACTGCGCCGCTGTTCGCTGCTGACGCTGTCCAGCGGTAAGCCAAACACTTCAGCCGCCGTCGCCCGGTGAATATCCTTCCCTTCCGCGAAGGCGGTCAGCAGGCCTTTATCCCGCGACAGGTGCGCCATAATGCGCAGCTCGATTTGCGAGTAGTCCGCCGAGACAATGACGTAATCTTCCGGCGCGATAAACGCCTGGCGAATACGGCGCCCTTCTTCGTTACGCACCGGAATGTTTTGCAGGTTAGGATCGGTAGACGACAAACGGCCAGTGGCGGTAACCGCCTGATGATAGGAGGTATGCACGCGGCCCGTTTTGGGGTTAATCATCAGCGGCAGCTTATCGGTATAGGTCGACTTCAGCTTCGCCAGCCCACGGTACTCCAGAATCACCTTCGGCAACGGGTAATCGAGCGCCAGCTCTTCCAGTACCTCTTCAGAGGTTGACGGCGCGCCGCCCGGCGTCTTCTTCAGCGGTTTGATACCCTGTTTTTCAAACAGGATCGTTTGCAGCTGTTTGGTGGAGGAGAGATTAAACGCTTCCCCGGCGATCTCATGCGCCCGCTGCTCCAGCTCAACCAGGCGCTGGGCAATTTCCTGCGAGTGCGCATGCAGCACGGCGGGGTCGATTTTAACGCCATTGCGCTCAACGCGAGACAGCACCGGCACCAGCGGCATTTCAATGTGCTGGAAGATATTTAGCGGACCTTCATGCTGCTGCAGCTTCGGCCACATTTTCAGATGCAACTGAAGCGTGACGTCGGCGTCTTCCGCCGCGTAGCGACCAGCCTCTTCCAGCGCAATCTGGTTAAAGGTGAGCTGATTCTTACCCTTGCCAGCGATCTCTTCGAAGGTAATCGTTTTATGCTTCAGCCAGCGGTCGGAAAGACTGTCCATATCGTGGCGGCCCGCCACGCTGTCGAGAATGTAAGATTCCAGCATGGTATCGAACGCAATCCCGCGCAGCTCAATGTCGTAATTAGCCAAAATGCCACGATCGTATTTGAGATTTTGCCCAACCTTGAGCAGCTTCTCATCCTCCAGCAGCGGTTTAAGCAGCGCCAGCACGCGCTCGCGCGGGATCTGGTCCGGCGCATCAAGGTAATCATGCGCTACCGGGACATAGGCGGCCACACCCGGCTCAACAGCGAATGAAAGGCCGACCATGTTGGCGGAGATGTTATCCAGGCTGTCGGTTTCCGTATCAAAGGCAAAGAGCGGCGCCTGCTTCAGCTTATCGATCCAGGTGAGCAGCGTGGCCTCATCAAGGATAGTGACATAGTGCTCTGCTGAAAGTGCAGTAGCGGCTTCAACCTCTTCTTCGGCTTCTGCCGCTGCTGCAGGCACTGCAGGTTTCGCAGCCGGTTTGCCCCCCTTCGCCTGCAGCCATTTCCCGGCTTCAACGTCGGTGGTCCAGCGCTTAAACTCATACTGTCTGAACAGCGCCAGCAGATCGTCTGCCGCCGGCGGCTGCACCTCAAGCTCTTCACAAGTGAGCTCCAGCTCGACGTCGGTTTTGATGGTCGCCAGCTGATAAGAGAGATAAGCCACCTCCTTGTTCTGCTCCAGCTTCGCCGCCATCGTTTTCGCGCCGCGGAAGCTCAGTTCAGCGATTTTCTCCGGTTCCGCATACAGCGTATCGAGGCCGCCAAGGCCTTGCAGCAGCGCCTGGGCGGTCTTTTCGCCCACGCCCGGCACGCCAGGAATGTTATCCGAGGAGTCGCCCATCAGCGCCAGGAAATCAATAATCAGCTCCGGCGGGACGCCGTATTTGGTAACCACCTCATCCGGCCCGAGGATAGTGTTGGTCATGGTATTGATCAGGGTGATCCCCGGCGTCACCAGCTGGGCCATGTCTTTATCGCCGGTACTGATCAGCACCGGACGTCCGGCCCTTTCCGCTTCCCGCGCCAGGGTGCCAATCACATCGTCAGCTTCGACGCCCGGGACTGCCATCAGCGGCAGCCCCATCGCTTTCACCATCTTATGCAACGGCTCAATCTGCGCGCGCAGATCGTCCGGCATCGGCGGGCGATGAGATTTGTAATGTTCGAACAATTCATCACGGAAGGTTTTCCCTTTCGCATCAAAGACCACGACGGCATGAGTCGGTTGATACTGCAGAATCAAACTGCGCAGCATATTCAGTACGCCGTACATAGCCCCGGTGGGCTCCCCTGCGCTGTTAGTCAGCGGCGGAAACGCATGATACGCCCGATAAAGATAGGAGGAGCCGTCAACGAGGATGAGAGGGTTTTCTGGGATCTGAACCATAATTTCCGTGCCTGTTTATCAGATTATGGATAAAGGATGCCACAGACGGGCATGAAATCCTGAATTTTTCCCGCATTTCGCGGAAAAGATTCAACGATCGTCGCGATCGCGCGACAACTTAGTTTGTGGATAACTTTGTGCATAGTTTTACAACGTCAGCTTATCCGCCCCGGGAAATAAATGAATAAATAGTATTAATTACTATTTATCAATCACTTAAAAACAGATCAACGATCCTGGCATTAATTTGATGACCTAATCTTCCATGTGGATAGAAGATCCTTGTTTTTTTCTGTTCTGGTAAGACCCGTCATTTGCCGCGTTTTCTGGTAAAATCAGCCCCTTGCGCAGCTTAAAGGCGCTCTTTGTCAGCCTAACTTTCTGAATAAACTAACTATGTCGAGATTACTCGCTGCGATAACACTTCCGCTGAGTATCGCCTTAACCATCTTAGTCACCGTTATCTGCTCTGTACCGATCATCGTCGCCGGGCTGATTAAACTGCTGGTCCCCATTCCAGCGGTATGGCGCTCTATATCCGTTTTTTGCAATTTTATGATGTACTGCTGGTGCGAAGGGCTGGCGCTGCTGTTGCATCTCAATCCCTGGCTAAAATGGGACGTCCAGGGTCTGGAAGGCCTGAACAAAAAGAACTGGTATCTGCTGATCAGCAACCACCACAGCTGGGCAGATATCGTGGTGCTGTGCGTACTGTTCCGCAAGCATATTCCGATGAATAAGTACTTCCTTAAACAACAGCTGGCGTGGGTACCGTTCATCGGTCTCGCCTGCTGGGCGCTGGATATGCCTTTTATGCGCCGCTATTCGCGTAGCTATCTTATTCGTCACCCGGAACGCCGTGGTAAAGATGTCGAAACCACCCGCCGTTCATGTGAGAAATTCCGCTCACATCCGACGACTATCGTCAATTTCGTGGAAGGCTCACGTTTTACCGACGCAAAAAAGCGCGAGACGCGCTCCCCTTACCACAATCTTTTACCACCGAAAGCGGCAGGTATTGCCATGGCGCTCAATGTTCTCGGTTCGCAGTTCGATAAACTGCTGAACGTTACGCTGTGCTACCCGGAAAATAATGCAAGGCCGTTTTACGACATGTTAAGCGGCCGACTGACGCGCATTGTGGTTCGTATCAATCTGGTACCGATTGGCGAAGAGCTACACGGCGATTACGTCAACGATAAGAACTTTAAGCGTGGCTTCCAGCGCTGGCTGAATGGGCTGTGGGAAGAGAAAGACCGTCAGTTAACTGACATCATGCGGGACAAAGAAAGGGCGCCACGGTAAAGCAGATAGAGTAACGCCGGTCAGTGACCGGCGTTTTTTTTATTTCTTCTCAACCAGCTGCTTCACGGTATCCGCATACTGAGCGACGAAGACATCCATATTGCTGGTGTCCATCCCCTGCGGGTTCAGCTGGTACTTACCATTGACGTACATAGCCGGTACCCCCTGCAGCTGCAGATCGGCTGCCGCTTTCTCCTGCTGAGCGACCAGAGATTTCACCACGAAGCTGTTCCATGCGGCATCGTAGTCTTCCCCTTTCACGCCAGCGTCGACGAACACTTTACGAATGTCAGCCAGGCTCTGCACGGTCTGGTTTTTCTGCACCGCTTCGAACATCGGCGCCGTAATTTTATCTTCAACGCCCAGCGCGATGGCAACAGCCCATGCCTGCGTCAGCTCCTTGCCCAGCGGCCCCAGGAACTCGACGTGGTATTTGGTCATTTTGGTGCCTTCTGGCAGTTTCTGGCGCACGCTGTCAGAGACATGCAGCACTTCTTCAAACTGATAGCAGTGCGGGCAGTAGAATGAAAAGAACTCAAGCACCTGTGGCTCGCCAGCAACCGGCTTATCAAGGGTGATGTACTGCTTGCCGTCGGTGATCTGGGCAGCGGATGCACTAAAAGCCAGAATCATACCAGCCAGCGCCAGCCAAACTTTTTTCATGATTTACTCTCTCCTGGATATATCACATTAATACATTGGCGTTAACTGAAGCGGGGGTTCCTGTAGAACCTTCACCTGCTCAAGAAAAGTAGACGTCTGCCCTCGCCAGTAATCCTCCCCGGTTAACCAGGGGAAATTAACCGGGAAAGCCGGATCGTCCCAGCGTCTGAGCAACCACGCCAGATAATAAACCAGTCGCATGGCGCGTAAAGGTTCAATAAGCGCGATTTCATCGCTGTTAAAGGGGCTGAATTCCTCATAGGCCTCGACGATGGTCTCCAGCTGCATACGCTGTTCAGCCTGATCGCCGTTGAGCAGCATCCACAGATCCTGAATCGCCGGGCCGGTTCGCGCATCGTCTAAGTCAACAAACAGCGGCCCATCGCGCCAGAGGATATTGCCTGCATGGCAGTCGCCATGCAGGCGCAAAGTAGTCCCGCCGCCGTGCCATTGGGTCATGACGGCAGCGATGAGTTTATCGGTCGCCTTCAGGAAATCGGCCTTCAGGCCTGAGGGGATAAGCGTCGACTGTTCAAATACCTGGCGCGGTTCCAGCAGATACTCCTGCACGCCAATCTCCGGACGCGCAGAAAAGCGCTGTTTGCGCCCGGTCTGGTGCAGGCGCCCAAGATAACGGCCAACCCACTCCATCTGATCAAGGTTATCCGCCTCGAACTGTCGGCCGCCAAGGCTTGGGAAAACGGCAAAATAAAATCCCTGATGCTGATGAAGCGTACTGTCGTTAAATAACAGCGGCGCAGCAACGGGCACTTCATCTTCTACAAGCTGAAGCGCAAACTGGTGTTCTTCAAGGATCTGCGCTGCCGACCAGCGCTCAGGACGATAGAACTTCACCACATAGCGATGACGCTCTTCGTCCTGGAACTGATAAACGCGGTTCTCATAGCTGTTCAGCGGGGTAAGACCGGAGTCCACCCGCATACCCAGATCGAATAATCCATCGATAATGGTATCCGGGCGAAGCGTCTGAAAAGTAAAAGCCTTATCGTGCATCCTGACATCCGATAATCGTACGAATAGTTCAGGATATCATCTCATTGCGCTTTACGCGGCAGCGCTTACAACCTTTTACTCTTTTATTACGCCGCGGGCGCGCAACAGCGCGGTTTTAAAGTCCTCTTCATAATCCTTCTGAATACCCGGGATGACAGCATCTTTTGAAGAGTCACGCATCTTCAGGTGATAGATCAGAATATCGTCGGAAAGATCGCTCAGTTCGCCATCATAGCCGGCCTCTTTCGCCAACTTCTGCAAAAATTGCATCAGGTTCAGTTCAGGCTCTTTCTGCCAGGCGGGCTGGAGGAGTTCAATTACTTCATTCAGACGTTTACATTTCATGGTCATGCTCCTTACTCTTGATAGGGACAAGTTAACAGGGTCAATCCCACAATGAAAGAGGCGATATTCATATGCAAAGCGAGGCGATAACCGGCGTCGTGCTGGCGGGCGGCAGGGCCACGCGAATGGGCGGCATTGATAAAGGATTACAGTTGCTCAATGGACGTCCTCTCTGGCGACACGTCGCGGAGGCATTAGCTCCGCAGGTAGATGAGTTAGTGATTAGCGCCAACCGTCACCTTACGCAGTGGCAAGCCAGTGGATATCCGGTGTTTCGTGATACGCAGGCGGGGTACCCGGGTCCTTTAGCCGGTATGCTTGCCGTGATGCAGCAGGTCGCGAGTCCATGGTTTGTTTTTTGCCCCTGCGACACGCCCTTCATTCCGTCATTTTTAGTTGAGCGCTTTATCCAGCAAAAAAGCGCTGCGCCGGTGGTTTGGGCCCATGACGGCGAACGGGATCATCCCGCCGTTGCGCTGGCGCATCGGCAAATTATTCCGCATCTGGAGGCCTATCTTGCCAGCGGCGAACGCCGGGTAATGGTGTTCATGCGCCAGATGGGCGGCCATCCGGTTAGCTTCAGCGAGGTAAAATCGGCTTTTATGAATGTGAATACGCTCGAGGATTTGCAACGTATGCAGGAGCCATCATGATCCCGCTATTAGCGATTGCCGCCTGGAGCGGTACAGGGAAAACGACATTATTAAAGCGTCTCATTCCTGAGCTGTGCGCTCAAGGATTACGCCCTGGTCTGATCAAGCATACCCATCATGATATGGACGTGGATAAGCCGGGCAAAGATAGCTATGAATTGCGCAAGGCGGGCGCTGCGCAAACCATTGTCGCCAGCGAACAGCGGTGGGCGCTGATGACCGAAACACCCGAGAAGCCGGAATTAGATCTCACATGGCTGGTCAGTCGAATGGATGCCAGCAGGCTGGACCTTGTTTTGGTCGAGGGTTTCAAGCATGAAGCAGTGCCTAAGATCCTGCTTTTTCGGCAAAACAGCGGCCATCGTGTGGAAGAGTTAACGATGGATGATCATACGATCGCCGTGGCCAGCGATGTATCGATCGCGACCTCACTTCCGCTGTTGGATTTAAATAATATTCCGCAGATTGCGACATTTATTGTCGGCTGGTTAGCGAAGCAGTAGCAGAACTTCAGGCGATATTTTTCCCTGAGTCGGTGCTGCATATCTTGTCCGCGCCACAGGAGGGGCGTAGCTCCATGTCGGATCCGTAGCCCCGGTAAGCGCAGCGCCACCGGGGGAGGCATACCCCACACAGCAAAAAACCCCGCACCTTTCGGGACGGGGTTCTTTTTAAACG